>CALMKK010000023.1 GCA_937867135.1 uncultured candidate division Zixibacteria bacterium | reverse complement strand
AACCGGGTTGGTGAGGCGGAAGAATATCGTGTTGTCGAAACTTCTGAAAATTTTTGGAATCTCAACTTATCTCCTGCTGGTAGCGGCCCTATCTAAAATTGCTTATGGTGCCGATCAGGATTTCTTCGATGTCTTTAATCTTGAAGTTGAAGGAACCATCCATAATTATATTTCGGCGGATTTTAACGGAGACGGGCTGACCGATATCGCCGTGATTTATTCCCCGTTCAATGATCCGGCCAATCGCTATATCGGGGTCCATCTGCAGAAGGGGCCGGCCGGATTTTCCGGCAAAGCCGACTATCTGATTCCCTTACCTCCGGCGGCGGTACAGATCGACCATGCCGATATCGATGGCGACAGTCAGGCGGAAATTTTGGTCATTGACGGCGACGGTGTCTTATCTTTTAAATATTCCGGGGCCTCCGGCTTCTCGGCGGCTAATCGTCTCATCCGACAGAGTACAATATATGCCATGCCGATTTTTCAGGGAATTATCGCCCAACCGTTTGCATTTGATATAGTCGCCGCGGCCGGCCCGGAAATTATTATTCCCACGACCAAAGGATTCACGTTATTTGAAAAGGGTTCGGATGGCCGCTATCAGATTCTCAATCAGTTGAGCGCCCCGTTTGCCTGCCGCAACATTATGAAGGAAATAGATGATTTTTCCGGTCGCAACGAAATTGGTTTCAAACTGTCTCTGCCGGAAATTATAGTTACCGATGGCAACCGCGACGGCCGCAACGACCTTTACCTGCTTTGGGACCGTCAGCTCTGCTATTTCTTTCAGGACAGCAGCGGTAATTTCGCCCAAACCGCCGATGATGAAATATCTTTCCAGCCGGCCGGTGCCGACGGTTATTTGCAGAGCCGGCTGGTCGATCTAAACGGCGACGCACACCCCGATGCGGTGGTTTCCTATACCACCGGAGGAATCACGAAAGCCGAGACCAAACTTCGTTTCTATTACGCCGATGAGCGGGGCCGTATCAGCGCCGTGGCGAAAAAGGAAATCAGCCTGTCCGATTCCCATTGCAATCTCATTATAGGTGATCTGAACCAGAATCGTCAACCGGAGATTGTCGTGCCGGCCGTAGAACTGGGGGCGATTGCCGCTACTAAAATGCTGTTGATGAAAAGGACCTCCTTGCATCTTTTGATATATACCGTTAGGAACGGACTTCCCGACGATGAACCGGTACAAAGAGCCGGCCTGGAGTTCCGCATTAATTTCGATGAGCCGGTTCCGACGCGCGAGGTGACCGTCGATTGGTCGGCGGATTTCAACGGCGACGGGCCGCTTGACCTGGTTTTTTCCGACGGCAGCGGGCGGCTTCAGTTCTACTGGGGCAAGGCCGATACTTATCTTTCTCGCAAGCCGGATTTGGAAATACCGTTGGAACATCCCTCCGAGGTCCATCCCGTGCATCTCAATCAGGGAAGATTATCCGATTTGATCGTGGAATATAATCTCGGCGGACGAATCGATCGTCTGACGGTTTTGAAAAATAAAAGTAACCATTTATAAGGGAGTGATACGGCGATGTCGGAATTTGAATTTCCAGTCTGTTTAAAGTGCAATAAGGGACATCTGTTGCCTCTTTCCGACTACGGTCGAGACGGCGCCACGATTACCTACAAAGCGTGGGCCTGCTCCAATCCGGATTGCGGATTTTCGCTTCGTATTGACAACGGCGAGATAAGTTACGGCAAACCTATCGGAATCTCGACCAAGTAATGACCAGGCCGAAGATATTTGAAAATCTTTGGGTAAAACTGGCTTCGCTTATTCTGGCGGCGTTGCTCTGGTTTCATGTTGCCACCAACAAAGTATTTCAACAGGAAGTGCTATTGCCCTTGGAGCAGGTTGATTTGACGGGCAAATTGCTGCTTACCGAACCGCCCCCGGAATCGGTGATGGTCCGGGTCACCGCCACCGGGAAGAAACTTCTGCAGTCCGATTGGAAGACCGGAGGACTCAAACTGCTTATTAATCGCAGCCAGCCGGGCCGCTTCAAAGCGGAACTGGCTCCCGCCAATCTTAGCTTCATAAAGGGGGATAAAATAGAAATATCGGAAGTAATTTACCCTCGTGAGTATGAATTCGAATGTGACCGCCGGGGGGAGAAGCGGGTTCCGGTGCGATCCAGAATAGTGGCTATTCCCGATGACGGCTTTGCAGTCGTCGGTCCGGATTCCATTGCCCCCGAAATCGTCACTGCCGGCGGCCCGGCCGAGCGGATCAAGGACCTGGCCTATATTGACACCAAATATGAAGTTCTCAAAGGCGCCAGAAATGATATTACTATGAGAATCCCGCTTGAAAAACCGAAAATTTACGGGATGGAAATGACCCCCGAATCGGTGACAGTCAATATTCACCTGATTCCGATTAAATCCAAAGCCTTTAAAAATATTCCGGTTCGGGTAAAAAATGCTCCTTCGGGGCGTATCGTGGATGTTTTTCCGTCTAAAATCGACATTCGCGCCGGGGGTCTGCAAAAAAATATCGATTCTATCACTTCCATCAGGATTTCCGCTTCTGCCGATTATAATCAGGCCAACGACAAGGGGATGGTGCCGGTCGAGGTCATTCTCCCGCCGGGTATTTCGATTATTTCTCGCTCGGCCGATTCCGTCCGTATCATTGTAGAGTAATGCTTACTTTAGGTATAGAAACATCCTGCGATGAGACTTCGGTTGCAGTCGTCCGGGACCGGAATGAAATTCTCTCCAATGTCATCCTGAGCCAGCTGATCCATAAAAAGTTCGGCGGCGTGGTGCCGGAACTGGCCAGCCGGGAACATCTCAAGGCCATAATTGCGGTCTATCGCGAAGCGCTCCAAATTGCGGCCGTGGAGCCGGAGCAAATTGAATTGGTTGCGGCGACATACGGCCCCGGTCTGGTAGGGGCGCTTCTGGTCGGATTGAATTTCGGTAAAGGGCTGGCTTTTGGCTGGAATAAGCCGTTTGTGGCGGTGAACCATCTGGAGGGGCACGTGGCCGCCAATTTTCTTAGCCATAAAGACCTCCCGGAAAAACATCTCACTCTGATTATTTCAGGCGGGCACACTTCTCTGGTTCTGGTAGACGGTTTCGGGAAATACCGGGTTCTGGGACAAACCAAGGATGATGCGGTCGGGGAAGCCTATGATAAGATTGCAAAAATATTGGGATTGGGGTACCCCGGCGGAGCTGAGATTGATCGTTTGTCCCAGTCCGGTGACCGCCGTTATTTCCGTTTTCCGCGCGGTGTTATGAAAGAGGAGAGTTTCGATTTTTCCTATTCCGGTCTGAAAACAGCGGTGGCGTTGCATATTAAGGCGCTTCCGGAAAGCGAATTGGATGAGCATCGGGCCGATATCGCCGCTTCTTTTCAGGAAGCGGCCGTCGAGGTTCTGGTCAATAAGACGGTTCGGGCGGTTACGGAATTAGGAATTAAATCCGTGACGCTGTCCGGCGGAGTCGCCTCGAACAGCCGCCTGAAGGAATTAATGCAGGAAAAGCTTGGCGCCCTCGGGGCGAAATTCTATTTTCCGCCGCCATCGTTATGTACCGATAACGCCGCCATGATTGCGGCGGCCGGATTTATGAGATTTTCAATTGACGGCGCCTCACCGATGAATATTAATGCCGTTCCTTATGCAAAGTTGTATAATAGTATCTGTTAGGATCGGCTTAGACGGGGTATTATTGGTATTGCCATGAATGTACTTGAATTCTCATTATTGATCGGAGCGGGATCATTTATCGCCGGGTTTCTCGGTTCGCTGACCGGTCTCGGTGGCGGGGTGGTCATTGTCCCGATGCTTACCCTCATATTCGGCGTCGATATCCGGCTGGCGGTCGGGGCATCGCTGGTTTCGGTAATCGCCACATCCTCCGGTGCGGCCGCCGCTTATGTAAAAGAAGGATTCTCCAATATCCGAATTGGAATGTTCCTGGAAATAGCAACCACCTTCGGCGCCATAATCGGTGCCTTTCTGCATCCCTATTTATCCACCGCCTTGATTGCGGTCATATTTGGCGTGGTTCTGATATTTTCCGCCATTTTTTCGGCCCGCCCCCGCAGTCGTGAAAGTGCCAATACCCCGCCGAATAAATTGGCCGCTCGCCTTCGAATGAACGGCAGTTTCCCGACCGCCGAAGGCGAAAGAAAATATAATGTCAGGAATGTACCGCAGGGGTTCAGTCTGATGTTTCTGGCCGGGTCACTATCGGGTCTTCTCGGTATCGGTTCCGGGGCGATGAAAGTTCTGGCCATGGATCAAGTAATGCGTATTCCTTTCAAAGTTTCGACTACCACCAGCAATTTCATGATTGGTGTTACGGCGGCGGCCAGCGCTGGAATTTATCTTTCTCAAGGGTTGATACGACCGGGATTGGCCATGCCGGTCATGCTGGGGGTGTCGGTCGGTTCATTGATTGGAGCGAAAGTCCTGATAAGATCCGTGACCTCGACCTTAAGGTTGATTTTTGCGGCGGTCGTGACGATTCTGGCTCTTGAAATGATATATAACGGCCTTGCCGGGAAGATATAGCGATGATTGAAAAGTCCCATCATTACGGCGACGAACAAATGGAAACCATTATCGGCCATCTACTGCGTTTCGGCGCCTTTCTGGCGGCCGGGGTGGTTTTGTTGGGGGGTGTGATATATTTGCTGAAGAGCGGTTTTGCCTATCCAGATTATTCCGATTTTAAAGCGAC
>CALMKK010000022.1 GCA_937867135.1 uncultured candidate division Zixibacteria bacterium | reverse complement strand
AACGATTTAGGAGTATGATGCCGAACAATAAGGCCCCTTCGGGGCGAATTAAAGTGGCCATGACAATGATAGCGGGAGTAAAAGCGGGATATCCATATTCGCAATAGACGGCGGTCAGGACCAAGGCGGCAAAGACAACCGTCTCAAGACCGGAGATCGCCCAATACGGAATCGAGAAATTAGCCGTCATAAGAATCAGAATTCCGAGAAGAATAAAAAAGTGATCTCTTTCTATAAGTCGGACACTCAATGAATAAAAAAGGAGAATAATAGAAATAACGGCGGCTATGCTTAGAATGCGGGCGGTTATAATAAAATCTATTCCCAGAAGTCCCTTGGACACGGCCAGAATTACGACCCAGAGAAAATTGGTGAAACCCTCCACCCGCTCTCCGGCATTGTAGACCAATCCATTTCCATCCAGCAGATTGGCGGCATATCGAAACGAGATATAGGCGTCATCCTGAACGAACGCGAGATGATAGCACAAAAACAGAAAAGCAATTGTCGCCAGAATCAGACAGGCAAAAACGAGGTATCGGTCTTTCGCCATGGCACCATATACCTATCCAGATTTTTTAAGATTTTTGAACCGGCCGGATTGCCGGCCGAAACCTTTTACCAATATCCAATATAGGTTATTTCTTCAGGATTCAAAATACAAACTGGGAAGCTCCCGCGGTTTGCGGTTCAAACGGGATAATTGACCGGAAAAATAGAAGACAAAAATTATCACAGATATACTTGATATAATCGGATGACTGCAAATATGATCGGAAATTGGCCCCCGATGGGGAAAATTGCCCCGCTAATCGTAAAAAAGTGGGGATAATTTTCCCGACACCTATTGACATTCCAGGAATTTTTTTTAAAATTGGCCATTGCTTTGTGAAATTTTTATCAAACTACTTGGTTCTTAAGGCAAGGAGTTAAGAATGAATCAGTATTTGGAATCAGTAATGGCCAGTGTCAAGGCCAAGAATCCCGCTGAACCTGAATTCCATCAGGCGGTCCATGAAGTTCTTCAGTCGCTCGAGCCGGTGATGGAACGTCATCCGGAATATGTAGAGGCCCGGGTCGTGGAGAGAATTGTCGAACCGGAACGGGTGATCATGTTCCGCGTGCCGTGGGTCGATGATCGCGGGAAGGTTCAGGTGAACCGCGGGTTCCGCGTGGAGTTCAATAGCGCGATCGGTCCTTATAAAGGCGGCCTGCGCTTTCACCCCAGCGTGAACCTCGGCATTCTGAAATTCCTCGGTTTTGAGCAGGTTTTCAAAAATTCTCTGACGACTCTTCCGATGGGCGGCGGCAAGGGCGGCTCGGATTTCGATCCCAAGGGGAAATCGGATAATGAAGTGATGTCGTTCTGCCAGTCCTTCATGACCGAATTGTACCGTCATATCGGGGCCAATACCGACGTTCCGGCCGGCGATATCGGGGTCGGCGGACGTGAAATCGGTTTCATGTTCGGACAGTACAAACGGATTAAGAACATATTCGAAGGGGTTTTGACCGGCAAAGCGATCAGCTGGGGCGGCAGTCTGATTCGTCCCGAGGCGACCGGCTATGGCACGGTTTATTTTGCCGAAGAGATGTTTAAGACCAAAAGCGATTCCATCCGCGGCAAGAAAGTGGCGGTCTCCGGCTCGGGCAATGTGGCCCAGTACGCGGTCGAGAAGGTTAATCAGCTCGGCGGTAAGGCGATAAGCCTGTCCGATTCCAACGGCTTTATTGTCGATGAAGACGGCATCACCCCGGAGAAGCTGGAATTCGTGATGGACCTTAAGAATGTCAAGCGCGGCCGAATCAAAGAGTACGCCGACAAGTTCAAATCGGCCAAATATCATGACGGCCTCGGTCTCTGGAATGTGCCGTGCGATGTCGCTCTGCCGTGCGCGACTCAGAATGAACTGAACGGCGATGACGCCAAAACTCTCCTCAAGAACGGCTGTGTCTGTGTGGCCGAAGGCGCCAATATGCCGTCAACCCCCGATGCGGTCGATCAGTTTGTCGCGGCGCGCATTATGTACGGTCCCGGCAAAGCGGCCAATGCCGGCGGTGTGGCGACATCGGGATTGGAAATGTCCCAGAATTCGCTGCGCCTCTCCTGGAGCCGGGAGGAAGTCGATCAGCGTCTGCATAATATCATGAAGTCGATCCATAGCGCTTGCCGCAACACGGCGACAGCCTATGGTCAGCCGACCAACAATGTTCTCGGCGCCAATATCGCCGGGTTCCTGAAAGTGGCCAACTCCATGATGGATCAGGGTATTGTCTAATTTCTCTAATATTTGATTAATCAAGGCGGGGTGGTTTATGACCTCCCGCCTTTTTTATCAATCAAAAATAAATGCCATCAGAAGGAATCAGGGGGGGAAAAGTATTATTATAGTGATTCGGCCGAGGTTTTTTCCGGGTGCAATTTCATTTCGAATATTTTCAAAATCGACATGAAAATGGCCGCAATGAAGGGACCGAGAACAATTCCCACCAGACCGAAAAGAGCCATTCCGCCCATGATGGAGAAGAACATCAGCATCGTATGCATCTGAGTTTTGCCTCGAAAAAGAAGCGGCCGGACAAAATTATCAATCTGGCTGATGACCAGAATTCCGAAGATCAGGGTTATGATTCCTTTCACCGGCGAGCCGGCCAGAAAAAGAATGATTCCCGCCGGGATGTATATGATAAACGGCCCCAGGACCGGCAGGAATGAAAGGAATCCCATCACGGCGCCCCAAAAGACCGGAGAGTTAATTCCCATAATGGCGAAAAGCAGTCCGCCCAGCGTTCCCTGGATTAGGGCCATCACCACCCCACCGTACATGGTTCCCTCGATCACCTCTTTGAGATATGCATAAGTTAACCCGACCTGTTCGGGCTCCAGAGGGGTCAGGCGTTTCAATATTTGCAGCAGGCTCTCCCCGTCGCGGAAAAAGAAAAACATCGTAAAAAGCATCAGCAAAAATTGAAATACGGTCTTGGGGATATTGGCGATGACGGCCGTCGCCTTGGCGCCGATGGCCGTTGTGACGGCGCTGAAAATATTTTTTATGACCGATTCAAAATCAAGAGAGGCCAGTTCGGGATAAGACATCAATTTGGTCTGAATGGTATTAACGAACGGCATCATTTTGGTAACATAGGCTTTCAATTGCCCGCTCTGGTAGGCGTTGTCGATCCAGACAAAGGCATTGGAAGCCTCACCGACCAATGAAATCAGAAGATAAACCGCCGGACCGATGATAATGAGAAAGATGAGGATCGATATGATGATGGCGGCCAGATTGGGCGATTTTATACGGCTACTCATTTTCTTGTAAAGAGGGAAAAAGACAATCGCCAGAATACCGCCCCAGCAGATCGGAATAAGAAACGGCGCCATCAGTTTGTAAAACAGATAAATCGCAACCGCGACAATAAGCAGGAAAAGGATGGCCGAATAACTTTCGCGTTTCATATGAATCCCGGGTTTATTTTCTGGTGCAAGATGAGCCAATTTAAGGTATAATGCAACAAGAATATTTGAGCCGCATAGAGGAGTCAAAATAGAGATGGAATTCCGATTAAAGGAGATATTGAGACTTCGATATTCTCCCTTTGCCATAATTTTCAGCAATGAAAAGCCCGCGAGAGCCCTGCAGTTCAAAGAGGGGAAATGGGGTTGTGTGATTGCCATGTCCACCGCGGCCGCCAAGGGCCGGACCGCGGTCCTGAGCCGTGAGACCTGCGGTTGCTGGGGGGGCAGGGTGGGGTTGTGCTTCGGCGACGCTTATGTCGATTTCCCCGGCGGTATCGACTATTTTCTTTCGACCGGGCGCGGCGAGGGGTTCCGCGAAGGGGAAGCTTATATTAAAACCCCGGAATTGGCTCACCAGAAAGTTGCGGCCATGCCGATTGTCGATATTCCCTATACATATATCATTTTCAAACCGCTGGATCAGGTTGACCCGGAAAAAGAAGAGGTGCAATTGGTCTGTTTCTACGCGAATCCGGATCAAATATCGGCCCTGACCGTGTTGGCCAATTACAGCCGCCCCGGTCTCGATAATGTCATTGTCCGATTCGGCGCCGGCTGCCATTCCATTTGTATGCTTCCTTATCAGGAGGCACAACGGGCCGAGCCGAGGGCGGTGCTCGGGATGTTCGATATCAGCGCCCGCCCCAGGGTTCCGGCCGATATTTTGAGCTTCACGGTGCCGTTCAAAATGTTTCAGGAGATGGAATCCGACATTCCGGGCAGTTTTCTGGAAAAAGAAGCCTGGAAAATTGTGCGGGAGAGAATAGAAAAAGTGAAGTGAGTCCAATCCCTTAAATAGTTATTTAACGAAAATAAAAATGCGCCGGGGTATAAATCCGGCTCATTTTTTTAAGGAGTTTTGTATCATTTCAGCATCAGCATCTTTTTGGTGACACTCGTGCCGGCGGCGGAAAGACGATATAAATATATCCCGCTGGCCAGAGACTCGCCGCCACGGGCTTTTCCGTCCCATTCGATCCGATAATTTCCGGCAGTCATTTCCCTGTCCACCAAATCGATTATTTTTTCACCGAGAATATTATAGATAGAGAGCTTTACCCGGCTCTTATTCGGAATGGAAAAAGAAATGGCGGTGGCAGGATTGAACGGATTGGGATAATTTTGCTCCAGTTGAAAGGCCGCCGGGAGAAGGGAATTGTTCGCGTACGGAATATCGGTGGCATTGTAATATTGGTTATTGGCGCGAACCGCAAAATTTTTCAGTTCGTTTAGACTGTCGGCCCCCAGCACCGCAAAGACCGCCGTATCGGATTGCCCCGGCGCAAGCGTAAATGGCCCGGTTGAGATTATTTCGGAGAAGTCACCAATATTGTAGCTGGGCAGGCTGATATCGCCGGTGAGGGCCGCAAATTTATCTCTTTCGCTCCAGTATAGCGGCAACTGAGAGCCACCGGGATTTTGACGAATCTTGAGTGAAGCAACCCCTTCCGGATTCAAGACGGCAATCCCGCGATAATGGCTCTTTACATCGTTTTCGCCCAGAAGATACATATAGCCAAGATTTTCCGAAGCGGAATAGCCGCCGCCGTTATAGTAATGATTGTATGAACCATAATTAATATCCCAGTCGAAGAAAAGGCCGGCGTAAAGATTACTTATTGCCGTATCGTTGGCATTCGTGACTGCATACTGCAATATCACAAAACCTTCATCGGGACTATCGGTCCAACTGTAAGTCTTTTGTTCGATTTCCAGACCGATCGGATTTTCGGCTTTGCTGTCGTTAATAAGGGAATAGGTCTCTTGGTCGGCTTTAAGGCTCGGGATACTCGGTATCAAATCACCGCTCGGCGAGACAGCAAAATCATTATCAGGCTCCTGCACTAAATTTCGCGCGGCATCGGAGACATGATCGGAATCGGTCGCAAACATCAGGGCCGCTTCCCGCAAATCATTGCTGCCGGGATCCAGATATCTGAAACCGCTGTATCCCAGGGGGGCAACGCTCCCGTTGGCGAATCCAAATTGCCCGAGATTCGAGACCGTAAATTGAAGCGCCCCGGTATTATGAGTGAAATATCCGGCGCGCGGAATATCGCCGACACGGATATTAAGTATCACCGTCTTGCTGTAACCGGGTGAGCCGGTTAAATTCAGATCAACCGTCAAGATTGTTCCCGAAGTCACGGTATCGCCGACTAGAGCCGAAAAGGGAATTTGACTGCGGGCGGTATCATTATAAGCGATGGTGCCAAAATCGAGGTTTCCCTCCGTTAAGACTGTCAGGCCAGCGCTACACCCGATAACCTGCGCCGAGACATTGGACAACTGGCGGCCCAGATTCTTAAGGTAAATATACCCTTGAACGGTTTCTCCAGGATTGACTGCGGGATGGTCAAAAGAATAGAGGCGCAGTTCCGGGTCAGGATTGGCCTGAATCACCAACGAATCAAGGGCCGCGGAGATATTCAGGAGACCCCAACCATAATCATTGTTGGGGAGGGATGAATCCGGAAAGGGACGGCGAGTGCAGCTTTTCAAGAGCGCTTCTTTAATCTGATCCGGGGTGGCATTGGGGTTCTTTTGCCTGAGAATAGCCACCGCTCCGGCCAGATGCGGCGCAGCCGCCGAGGTCCCGGAAAAATTCGAAACATATCCATTAAAAGGAGTTGACGTTCTTATTGATGTCCCCGGCGCCACGGCATTGGGCTTGATCGAGATACCGTCGCAATCCGACGGGCCGCGTGAGGAGCTATTCTCTATGCTGTCGGTCGTCATATTCAAATTGCCGACTGCAAAGCAGTCCAGCGAATCGAAGGCCCGGTTAGCCGGGTTGGCGATGGTTCCGGCCCGATTGCCGGAATTACCGGCCGCAAATATATTTACAATCCCGAGTGCCTCGGTATTATCTATCACTTCCCAAAAATAGTCATTGCAACCGATACTTGAATTACTGACCCCCCAGCTGTGATTGATAACATCGGGGACATCATCGATAGTATTAGGGTCGCCGTCGGGGTCGGCCGCCCATTCAAAAGCATCGATTATAGAGGTGCCGGGGATATCAATCACGGCGGCTGAAATCCATTTGGCGTCCGGGGCAACACCGATCGTATCCCCCGTGGAATCGTCATGCCCCACCATGATGCCCATGGTTTTGGTGCCATGAGTGAAATCGGAGGCCACTGTCAGGATATGGGGAGTCGGGAGCCGTCCGATCGGGTCATACCAGGCGGCGGTCGGATTACCGTCCCATCCTTTCCAATTGTTCTCCAGGGCCGGATGATCTCCCTGCACCCCGGTATCAAAAGAACAGATTATCCGCCCGTTGCCGGTGTATCCTTTTTGCCAGGCGGAATCGGCTTTGATTTTAATAAGATTGTCGGTCGGGCCGCTTAATATTTTTCCCGGAGTCAAAGCCATAGTCGAGTCCGAGGGAATTCCAACAATTTGAGGTAATTGGAAAATCTCGGCGACATCACTGCGGGCGGCGAGATTGTTTATTTCCGATGCGGCAATATCGGCCGAAACCACATTTATCAACCAGTGGCTCTTGATATTGGCGGCCAGATCCGATGCTTGCATGACATTCAAAAGAGATAATAATGACCCCTGAGTGGATGACGCTTCGCTCCGCAGACGGATAATTCCCTCGCGGTGGCGGGCGGCATTGGTCGCAAAACCGGAGAGAAGTTCCTTCTTCAGAACCGGAGTTGAAATCCCGTCTTTCATAGAAATAATAACCGGGATTTTCTCGTTTGATGCCGCCTGTGCGGCCTTATTGGCCAAATCAAAGGAAACGGTCCCGGCCAAGAGGAAATTGCCCGCTAAAACATTGAATAGAATAAAGAAAACCAATAATGATCGATTTCTCATAATTTCATGCTTCTCCAATATATCCATATATAATTAGCGATATTTATGCCGCCGGAAGGCGGATTATTGCAAAAATATTTTATTGTTTTGCAACGACTTAAGAATAACAAACGGATCTCAAATTGGCAAGTATGAAGATAAAATCGACTACTATGCAGACAAATTCACAATAAAAATTGCCACAGGCAACCCCGTGTTGCGTCTATATATAGATGATTTCAACAGCGATATTCATTTCCGCCCTGATTAAACCGCCGCCAATGCGATGGAACCCTTGGAACTCCTGCTCGTCTAACTTATATTGGGACCGATGCTCATGTTAAGGATTAATTCAAATGGAGGAATTTTTCGGAGGATGCCGATGCGAAAATTAACTTTTCTTTTTCTTATATTAATTACGCCGCTGATCGGCTCATCCGAAATAATCTTTTATGACACCGAAAATGGCAGCCTTATCAGTGACTATGTCAAATGTGCGGCGATTGATAAAATCGGCAATAAATGGATCGGAACCGAGAATACCGATTATGGATCGCTCAATCGATTTACCGATGATTCGGCCTGGTATGTCTTCACTCCGGGTGTCATGCCAAGCACCCAGATTACTTCGATGGCCTTCGATACATCGGGGAATCTCTGGATCGGTACCCTGACCGCCGGGCTGTACAAATACAACCCCGATTCCGGGTGGCAAAGCTTTGCCGCCGACACCAACCTAACCGGGGTCAATATATCTTCTATCGCCGTGGACAGCGATAATCAAATCTGGATCGGCACTTTTGGCGCCGGTCTCAGGCGATTCGACGGCGATTCCACCTGGATCAAGTATACGGCCTTGAATGGTTTGAATGACGACCGCATCATCTCCATCTTTGCCGACAATGCCAACTGTGTCTGGGTCGGGACGTACAACGGGATTAATTTATGGAACGGTAGTTGGCAGTACTATGACAGCCTCAATTCCCCGTTGCCGGGCAATACTGTCCGTGCCTTTGCCGAAGATCGTTCGGGAAATATCTGGATAGGAACCAATGCCGGGGCGGCCCGGTTGGACCAGTCGGCCGATTGGACCATCTATGATACCGGAAACAGCGGCCTGGCTTCCAACCAGATATCGGCCATCACGGTCGACAGTTCCGGGTATATCTGGTTCGGTCATAGAGGAACCTCGCAGCAGGAAATAATGGTCTCGCAGTACCGCGGCGGGATATCGTGGCAAACAGTGAATTTGGATCATATTCCTTCCGTTTTGTATGTCGTTATAACCTGCGCCGTGACCGATCATACCGGGAATCTCTGGTTTGGAACCAGTGGTGAAGGGGTGGTTTTGGTAAAAATCGACCCGACCGCCGTTGCCGATGAAAATAAAAATCTCCCCGCCGGTTATACACTTGGCCCCAATTATCCCAACCCGTTCAATCCCGGTACTTCTTTTGAGTTCTCTCTTCCCGTCCGAAGCGCGGTGACAATAACAATCTATGACATTTTGGGCCGGAAAATAAGGACGCTTCTGAACGATAACCGGCCGGCCGGGGTTTATCGAATGCAATGGGATGGCTTGAATGACTACGGCCGGCCCGTTTCAACCGGGATTTACTTTTACCGTATGGCGACGCTGCAATTTGCGGAAACACGCAAAATGCTTCTTATTAAATAAAAAATGTACCGGGGAAAATTGACATATATCGCATAACCGTTAATGAGGTCCCGAAGAATCCAATCAAAACGCGGGGATATATTTATGACTCAGTCAACGTTAAGGATTAAAATCATGACCGCCGTCTTTGCCGCTCTCCTCATATTGTCCGGAACAACTACGGCCGCCGGCTCCGGTTTTCAAAGCAAAATTGATATCTCGGTCGGAAATGAGCCGACTGATGTCGTGGCCGCCGATATCGAGGGCGACGGTGATATCGATTTGATTGTCACCAATCATGCATCCGGAACGATATCGATAATTTTTAACGACGGCCGCGGCAATTTCGGGGCTCCCGTGAATTATGCCGTCAACGCCCCGTCATCGGTCTGCACCACCGATCTCGACAACGACGGTGATTCCGATCTGGCGGTCACCGAGCAGAGTAACGGCCGCGTGGCCGTATTCCGCAACGACGGGACAGGGTCATTTGGATCATCCTTTAATCTATTGATCGGGTCCTATCCGCAGGCCATCGCCGCCGCCGATATCGATAATGACGGTAATATCGACTTGCTGGCGGCCAATACCGGCAATAACAATATCTCTCTATTGAGAAATCTCGGCGGCGCCGTATTTGACACGACCACCTACAAATTCAGCGGAACAGCGGGCCCGGCGGCAATTGTCATTCTTGATTTCAACAATGATAATTACAAAGATATTGCCCTGGCCAACTACGGCTTTGACCATATTGCGCTTCTGCAAAATACCAAGCACCTCGGTTTTGTTTCGTTCATTTCACCCTATATCGGGGCGACGCAATCCGATATTTCCGCTTTTGATTATAACAAGGATGGGATTACGGATTTAATTACGACCAGCCCGGAGAAGACATTTTTATCTTTGATGACCGGCAAAAGTGACGGTACTTTTGATTCCGCCCAGAAATATACGGCCGGAGGCAATCCCTATGCCGCAATCGGCGATGATTTCAACGGCGATAATTATCCCGATATGGCGGTCGCCAATCGTTACACCGGCACCGTTTCTATTCTGGATAATTTGCAGGACGGGACCTTTGGTTATCCGGCCAATTTCAAAGTGGGAAATTACCCGGTGGCGCTATGTGCGGCCGACTTCGATGGTGACGGTGACGAGGATATTGTCACCGCCAATTTCGGATCCGGCGATATTTCAATCCTTTTTAACCTGTATCACACCCCCACCGATGCACCGGGCGTAGAAACCACACTTCCGGCTGATTTTAGATTGGAGCAAAATTATCCCAATCCCTTCAATCCGAAAACAACATTCCCTTTCTATGTTTCAAAAAAAGGTTCTGTAAGACTCGATATTTATGATTTATTGGGACGGCTGGTCGCAACGCCGGTCAATAAGATTTTCCCGGCCGGGGAATACCGGATTTCCTGGGATGCCTCCCGGTTGAATTCCGGCGTCTATTTCTATCGATTAAGCGGCGACGGGAAAAATCAGGCGCGTAAGATGATTCTTCTGAAATAGAGAATTAATTTCGTCCGGTGGTATCGACCAGCGGCATAATCAAATCCATCATTTTTTGGGCCGCGGCCGGATTCCGCTTTTGCAGAGTATCATAGACGGTCTTGGCCTCTTTGGGCATATCATTATACATATAGGCCGCCCCCAGCGCGATCCGGGCCTCATCGCTCTGCGGTTGAATTTTTACCGCTTGCTTGAATTCAGTCAGTGCTTCCGGGTACTTTTGAGATGTAATATACAGCACACCCAGATGTTGATGAGCATCAAAATGATTCGGTTCCAAATTAAGGGTTTTCTTATAAGCGACTTCAGCCTCATAGCTCTTGCCCAATTTGTCCTTGACCACCCCCTGATTATAACAATAGCGGGCCTCCAGCGAATTAAGCGCCACCGCTTTGTCGTAATAGCCTTCGCTCTTCGTCAAATTGTCCTGGGTGAAATAGATATTTCCCAGAAGGAAATAGGTTTCGGCGTCGCTGGAGTCGATTTTCAAAGCATTGGTGAGGGTCGAGGCCGCTTCGGAATATCTTTTGGCAACCAGCAACAGAGAGGCCAGATTTTTGGCGTACATGCCGTTTTCCGGATTTTTGATCAGGGCCCGACGGTATGCTTCCAGCGCTTTGGCGGTATCATTCAGACCCAGATAAGTCACCCCGAGATTGTTGATAATTTCGGCATCGGTAGTATCGAAAAGGCGCGCTTTCTGAAGGCACTCCAGCGATTTTTGGTAATTCTTCCGGGCCGAATAGATTACCCCCAAATTTTTCCAGGCATTGGCCGAGGAGGAGTCAAGCCGGAGGGCGTTTTCGAAATTTGCGATGGCGGTCGGGATATCGTTGTCCTGAATCGCGAAACCGCCTTTCCGGAGATATATATTGACACTATCCTTCTGAGAGGCGCCGCCTATCGAAATCATTACCAAACATATAACAACTGCCAAAAAAATATAACGCACTTGAGCACTCCTTAAATTCAACTATTACCTTAAACCTTATACTGCCAAGATTACCTCCCGTTGCACCAAAAGTCAAGGGAGGCC
>CALMKK010000021.1 GCA_937867135.1 uncultured candidate division Zixibacteria bacterium | reverse complement strand
TCAATCGTGAAATTATATTTCTGCATCTCCTTTAATTGAAGGAAATTTTCAGTAGTAAATTGAAATTCGGTGGAATAGCCGGGCTGATGGCTCAAAGTCAGGCCTTCTTCGAAGGAAGTCATCGGCCGTTGCCTTTCCACTGGCCAGATGGTGACATTCAATAATGATTTGGCAGCTCCCTTTTCGCCTTTTACATACAGCTTTTTCTGAAGATCTTCCAGATTAACTTTATAATTGAAGGATAATCGGCCATTTATTCTGACTTCTCCGGGAATAGAAGGATCAGCGTCGAAAGTCGCGTCATGGTTCACAAGACGAAGCGGGGGAGTCTGAAAATTGTAAGTATCCTTGTTGACAATTTTAAGCCCGGATATCCAGGTTTTATCCGATTCGACCCGGGCGGTATATTCGGTAGCCGGAAGTAATTCGGCATCAGGGAAAAACCGCAATTCATTGGTGCCAATCCACCGCGCCAATCCGCGAATGGCCGGGGAAAATTGTATGGGAGGGTCCAGCACCGGTTTATCTAGACTGTCTATGGGCACCATGTCCTTGGAAAACTTAATGGTGACATTGGTACTAAGAACGGTCCGGCCGGTCGGCTCAAATGAGACCACTCGAATCTCATTGTCGGTGAGCCCGGTGGAGAGAGTCGCGAAAATTGTGACTAGGGCTCCGATGATTAGAAGACTGATAAGGAACTGAAACGGGCTTTTGGAAAGCCTCTCAAATGCTTTTACAACACTGTTGGGCATCTTTGCCTCCCCGCATATAGAAAGACATATTTATTATTTTTCGAAATCAGGTCCATCTGACATATAGTACAATTGCAAACCTTTATCGCAGACATTTCAAATGGCTGGCTATTGGCGCCATGATTGTTAAGTCATTATTTTTACTGAATACCGTCACACTGTCCCGAATTTAAATAACCCGGTCAAATTTCAATTAATAATATATTAATTGAATGCAGAATTGCAAATGGAATTGCCTTTTCATTAAGGTTTATAAATTGGAGTTTGAATGAGAGCGACGGCTGAGAGTTAGGATTAGCTCGAGAAATTGAAGTGAAAGAATTTCTAAAACATTCAGGAATAAATAGATTCTTGCAAATTTATGCGTTATTCCTGTCTGTAAGCTGAAAAGGGGCAAATAGCATGAAGGCCGTGCCAGATCTGGCTTTTAGCATTTCCATAAATCTTGCATTGCAGCAATGGTGATATTTCTGCTAAAAAAAGGGACGGCCTTGCGGTCAACTTCCTTTACCTTATGGAGTAGTGAAATGTATGGATATCTCAGATTTTGGCCATCCTCGACCAATCAAAATATATTGCTTTCAGATAACGTATTTCCAATTTATATTAATACGCTTGGACTGATTGATAACATTCAGCCAGATGTTTAAAAGGGTCTTTATATATGGGGTTTCTTAAAAACTTTTTTGGGAAAAATAACAAATCAGAAGCGAATTCTCAAACCTTAAATTGGATTGAAGCACCAGAAAATCCTTGGGGTATCAAATTATTGGATTTACGACCTGTCACACAGGGAATGTTCTCTGCATCTAAGGATCCTCAAATGGCGGAGAATGCAATTTCTTATGGTTCCGACGATGGTACTGCGTTTATCAATCAAGAGCCGGAATCGGGAAATGAAATTACTGCCGAGATCACTTTATCTGTAGATACGATTCTTGCTCCAGGGGTATTATTTATCCCTCAAGTAATGGAGAATAAATGGGCGATATTTTTTCATAAGGACAGCATAATATTTGTCCGCAGTTGGTTACGCAAAGTAGTTGTTACTGCCGACACCTCCCAACAAAATGGTCTACTCCATATCCATAAAATTAAGGGACAATTTGGTGATGATAATGAACCAGAATTTACTCAAGCAATTTTGAAATTTCTATTAATTAGTCATGCTATAGGTGAAATATTCCCAGCACCTCTGCCCAAAATCCTCTCCTCAGATCTCAAATCTGCTGGCCTCTGCGCGATATCCATGTATGGTAATATG
>CALMKK010000020.1 GCA_937867135.1 uncultured candidate division Zixibacteria bacterium | reverse complement strand
TCTTCTATTGA
The DNA here is from genome assembly GCA_937867135.1 of uncultured candidate division Zixibacteria bacterium. GTDB lineage: Bacteria > Zixibacteria > MSB-5A5 > GN15 > PGXB01 > UNRQ01. The sequence goes on along the minus strand of CALMKK010000020.1, from coordinate 18,684 downwards.
AATATTTCCAGAAGTAACAGAATTATGATCAAAACAGGCAACCGATATAAATCGGCTTTGCGATTTATCTTATCCCGGGAATTATTCGGGATGAAACTCGGGCTGGATAATATTACCGGTTTTCTGGATTCGATGGGGAATCCTCAAAATGAATATCCCTCGATTCATATCGCCGGAACCAACGGCAAAGGTTCGACTGCTGCTTATCTGGATGCCATTTTGCGTCAAGCCGGATACAGAACCGGGCTGTTTACATCGCCCCATCTTGTCGATTTTCGGGAACGGATAAAAGTGAATGGGGGGAAGATCAATGAAGAATATGTCACGGCCTTTGTCGAAAAACATCGCAAAGAAATCTCGCGGAGAAAAATAACATTTTTTGAAGTTTGCACGGCGCTGGCGTTTGCCTATTTTGCCGACAAGAAAGTTGATATCGCGGTGATAGAAGTGGGACTGGGGGGCAGGCTCGATGCCACCAATACCATCCGTCCCCTGCTTTCGATAATCACCGATATTTCTTATGATCATACTCATATATTGGGGAATACATTACGCAAAATAGCCTTTGAGAAAGCGGGCATTATTAAGAAAGATATCCCGGTGCTGATGGGGCTTTTGCCGCCCTCAGCGGACAAGGAAATTGCAGGAGTGAGCCGCGAACGCGGCGCACCGCTCATCAAATTGAGTAAAAGGGATTTCCGGCAGACAGGTCCTGATTTCAGATTTCGGTATCGACACGCAACAACGAAGTTGGACAATCTAAAATCGGCCCTTCCAGGAAAACATCAAATTTTAAATGCAGCACTGGTCGTGCGTGCCGTGGAAGCGGTCCGCAAAATGGGGTATAAAATAACGAATGATGATATTCGGAGGGGAATCAACCGCACTGTTTGGCCGGGGCGTTTTCAAATAATCGAGAAGGCCGGATATCCGACGGTTATACTCGATGTGGGACATAATCCGGCGGGAATGGCGAAGTTGGCGGAGTGTTTCCGGGCCCTTTATCCCGGCCGGAAGGCGGCGGTCATAGCGGGGATGGTGCAAACGAAGGATTTGCGGAAATCGTTGGGCCATTTACTGCGGTTGGCGACAAGCATTGAAATCGCTCGTCTCAACACGCACCGGACGGTTGAGCCGGAAGAGGCCGCGGCGCTTTTCCCGAATTGGCGGGCAAAGATAACGATATCACAGTCACTGACTCGTTCTGCGCGAAAACTGTTAAAAAAGAGCGATCCTGACGATATATTGATTGTCTGTGGTTCACATTACGGAGTCGGGGAATTTATAAAGAATCGGGAACTGATATATGCCAAATAAAAGGGGAACGAAGAAGACTCCGACTAATTCGGTTCGGGCGCTCAAGGCCGAGGTTAATCAGAAGTTGCTGGAACTGACCGAAGCCAATCGCCGGTTGCGCCGCAAAATTTTCGATTTATACACTATTTTTGAATTGAGCCGGAATTTCAATGCCGTTTTGAATTATGAGACGCTGCTTGATTCGTTTGTACTGACATCGATGGGACAGATGGGAGCGGCCAAGGCGGCTTTGTATTTGCCGTTAGATATCGGGCGCAAGGAATTCCAGTTGGCCCGTATCAAGGGATCGCCTCCCTATCCGGATAAGGAGATTATCATAGATCCGGACGGCCGTTTCGGCCGCTATATTACGGCCCTCAACCGCCCTATTCATATCGAAGATATCACGATGAAATTCACGACGGCCGATGGTATCGGATTCGTGAATTATTTCCCATCGGGGCTGGTCATCCCGCTCATTTTCCAAACCATCCTGAGGGGTGTTTTGATAATATCGGTAAAGGTCTCGGACCGGAAATATCTTGATGATGATATAGAATTTCTTTCGATTCTGTCCAACCAGACGGCGGTCTCGATCGAAAACGCGCGCCTGTATGAATCGGAATCGGAAGCATTGAATAAACTTCAGAAAGCCCAGGAATTGTTGCTTCAAACGGAGCGTCTGGCGGCGCTGGGAGAGCTTTCGGCCAAAATCGCGCATGAAGTAAATAATCCGCTGGGAATAATAAAGAATTATTTGGTGTTGATCCGCCGCAACGAAGCCGGCGGCGAGGGCAATTCCGAATATCTCGATATAGTCAGTCAGGAAATCGACCGAATCGCGGCCATAGTCAGGCAGTTATTGGATTTTCATCGGCCACGGGTGATCCGATTTATTCCGATCGATATAGGACAGGTTTTGAACGAGGTAGTATCTCTGGTTGGTCGGCAGATGAATGATGCCGGGATTACCATAGATGTCAAAATTAAGAAAGAAATGCCGTTAATCATGGCCTGGCCGGACGGATTGAAGCAGGTTTTTCTGAATTTGCTTATTAATGCCCGAGATGCAATAAAAGGGGGAGGGCAAGTCACAATTGAAGCCGGCGCCGATGAGATGACTGTCACGATTCATTTTCGCGATACCGGCCCGGGCATTGAAGAAAGACATATTCCCCATATTTTTGAGCCGTTTTATACAACCAAAGAACAAACGGGGGGAACAGGATTGGGGCTTTCAGTCTGCTACGGTATCATTAAAAATCATGGCGGGTCGATAGAGTATTGTAATACGGGCCCGGGCGGCTGTTTTATAGTACGACTGCCGATTGAGCAGAAAGAAGCGGATTATGACTGGCGAATCTAAAAATATTCTTGTGATTGACGACGAATTGCGGATGTGCAACTCATTGGAGCAGTTGCTTACCACAAGCGGGTATACCGTTACGACCACCCAATCCGGAAAAGAGGCCGTCGAAAAGATAAAGAATGAGCCCTTCGATTTGATTTTAACCGATATCAAGATGCCGGAGGTCGGCGGTATGGATATTCTCAGGGCCGCCCGCGAGGTTGATCCGGAGCTGATAGTTATTCTGATGACCGGGTATGCATCGCTGGAAACGGCCCTGGACGCCATCAAAAACGGAGCCTTTGAGTACTTGCTCAAGCCGGTGGAATTCACGCAGTTGGAGATATCGGTCAGACGCGGACTGGAAAAGCGGGAAATCAGCCTTTACAATAAACGGCTGCTTGAGGATTTGAAGGAAGCCTATCATAACCTCAATAACCGTTTGCTTGAAATCAATGCGCTCTATGAAGCAGGCAAGTCGCTTGGCTCAACTTTCAATCACACGGAATTGCTCCATAAAATTGTGACGCTGGCGGCCGGCGTAACGCAGGCCGAAATCGGATCGGTGATGTTGATTAATGAAACCGGCGAATTTATGACGATTGAGGCCTCAATCGGGCTCGACCGGAATCTGACCGAAACGGTGCATTTGCCGGTCGGCTCTTCGATAGCCGGTTTTGTGGCGCAATCGGGGCAACCTTTAATTGTTGACGATGTCGAGAAAGATGACCGCTTTAAGCGAATCAATAAAGAGCGATATAGTTCGGCGTCGCTTCTCTGCGCTCCCCTGAAAGTAACCGAACGGATCCTTGGCGTAATCAATATGGCCAATAAAAAAGAAGGGGAGAAATTTAATGAGCACGATCTCAAACTTCTCACCACATTTGCCGCGCAGGCGGCGGTGGCCATCGATGACGCCCGGCAATTCGAGAATAATCGCCAGAAACTACGGGAATTCTCACTGTTGTTCGAAATTTCGCAAAAGCTGTCGGCGGTCGGTTCGGTCTCGGCCATGCGCAAAGTGGTTTTTGAGTATCTTCGCAAATTAATGCCGATTGATTTTGCGCTCTGGTTTGAATGGGAGCCGGTGGCGCAACACCTCCGCCCGGTCGGGGCGGTCGGAACCGATATACCAATGACCGACAGCGGGACAATCAATCTGGATTTAATCAAGAGGGAAGAAATCACGATTGAAGATATAGATTTTTCGGGAATTGATATCAATGACATTTCGGCGCTGACATCGTACTTATCGAAAAAAATAGTTGACTGCCACGCTTATCCCAGACCGGGGATTAATTTTACGGCCCTGCCGGTTCTTCAAGAAAAAGAATTGAAACATATTTACTGCATCGGTTCCCGAAGCGAAAGGCGATACAGCGAACAGGAGATATCGCTGGCGCGCCTGGTGATTTCACACGCTTCCGGGCTTTATGAACGGGAAAAGGCTCTTCTGAATGCGACCCGTCTTCTGACGATGGGGAACATGATTTCCGAAATATCCCATGATTTGCGCAAACCGTTGACGAATCTAAAGGGTTGGGTCCAGATTCTCTGCGAAAAATGGCCGGAAGTGGGGAAAGATGCCCGGTTCTTCGGCATGGCGGAAGAGGAGATTCAGCGCCTGAACGAACTGGTTCGGGAATTGGTCGATTTTTCCAAGCCGCATAAATATGAAACGGAGATCCGCGATTTAAGAAAAGTAATCGCCCGGGCGGCGGAACTTCTGGGGCCGGAATTTCGGAAGAAAGAGATAACTTTTACCGAGGATTATGATAATTGCAATTGGGATATACCAATTAATAAAAATCAAATTCTGGAAATTTTCCTAAACCTCTTCATTAATGCAGTTGACGCCATTGACGACGGGAAGAAAGGTTCCATTCACATTCACGGCGAAATCGGCCGGCCCGATTTTAAGAAAGCCGATTATTTGGCCGTCACGGTCTCGGATAATGGCCATGGAATCAAGAAGGAGAATCTTCCCAGAATATTCGATCGTTATTACACAACGAAGGATACCGGGACCGGTCTGGGGCTCTCGGTAGTCGAGCGAATAATTGCGGCCCATGGCGGAACGCTGAAGGTAGAGTCGGAATATGGGCAGGGAACTAATTTTACGCTATATTTCCCCATTTGAGTGCTGCAAGGATTTGCAAAAAAAAGAACAAAATATGCTAAATGGAGTTGATTTTTTGGCCGTAATGACGATAAATATAAAAAGTGCAAAATATTTCGTATGAAAAAAGATAAGATTAAAATACTTATAATTGACGATGATCCCAAGGTTTCCTGGATACTGAGCGAGGGAATATCCTCAGATTTTGAATTTGTCTCGGCCCGCGACGGTATTGAAGGTATTCAGATGGTTTCGACGGAAAAACCGGAACTGGTGCTTCTGGATATAAAAATGCCCGGGATGAGCGGTCTTGAGGTTCTCGAAAAATTAAATAAGATTCCCAATCGGCCCGATGTCATAATGCTTTCGGGGCATGGTGAAACGCAAAATATTGTGGATTCGGTTCATCTCGGGGCGGCGGAATTTATTAACAAGCCGTTTGATGTCAAGGAAGTTGAAATCCATATCCAGGCCGTTCTGGAAAAAAGAAAACTGCGCCAGGAAGTGCGGGAATTGAAAACCGAACTGAAATCCCGCAGTCAATATGAGCAATTTATCGGCGATTCTCCCAAGATGATGCAGGTGAAAGGAATTGTTGAGCAGGTGGCCAATTCCGAATTGACGGTTTTGATCAGGGGCGAATCGGGAACGGGCAAGGAGATTGTGGCCAGGATGCTTCATTCCCTATCGAGCCGATCCGATGAGCCGTTTACCAAGGTAAACTGCGCCGCCATACCGCACGACCTTCTTGAGGCGGAGTTGTTCGGCTACGAGAAAGGGGCCTTTACGGGGGCGCATAAGACCAAGCCGGGAAGATTCGAAGTCGCCAACAAAGGGAGTATTTTTCTGGATGAAATCGGTGATATGCCATTGGAATTGCAGTCAAAATTGCTGCAGGTACTGGAACAGCAGGAATTTGTCCGGGTTGGAGGAATCCATAATATTCATGTTGATGTCAGAATAATCTGCGCAACCAATAAGAATTTGGAAGATGCCATCCGCCGCCAGCTGTTCCGGGATGACCTTTTCTATCGTCTTAATGAAATATCGATATTTCTTCCCCCTCTGCGGCAACGACAGGAAGATATTCCGCTATTGGTAAATCACTTTTTGAAACGATATTGCGGTCTCTATCAGAAAGAATCCCCGATTTTATCACCGGAAACAACCTCGCGCCTATTGCAGCATTCGTGGCCGGGAAATGTCCGCCAACTGGAAAATTTAATCAAACAGGTGGTGGTCCGCGGCGATGAATCGATTGTCACCGATTTAATCTCATCCAGCTTTGCCACTGCATCGACTGATAATCCGAATGATTATGGCGCAGGCAATGAGCATTTTGCGGTGAATATGGCTGTTTCGGGGAATAACAGCGGCTATTCGCTGAAGCATCGGGTAGGGCAAGCCATTGCGAATGAAGAAAAAAAACTGATAAGTGAGGTTCTAACCAAGACAAATTGGAATCGTCGCAAAGCCGCAGACCTTCTTGAAATAAGCTATCGATCGCTTCTGTATAAAATCAAAGAGTATGACTTGAACACAGTCAAGTGACCCGTTCGACTGTGTGACTCAATCTAATCAAAATTGATATTCTGTTACAATTAATAGGCAATCATATGCATACGCGAGATATGAGGTGTTTTTTGTCAACATTTTGTCCTGCCTAAAGTTAGATGTGATCTTATTCAACTCCAAACGATTATATCCTTAATTTTTCGATAACCGGCAACTTTGGTATTAAATATCTGTTACAAATATTTGCAGGAACGAAAATTGCTATGACATTAACGAATAGTTATGTTTACTTAAAAAAATGGAAAACGTAAACATATTTGACGGAATGCTTGGAACGGAAGTGACAGATATGCCGGCACACGACTTTGCTACGAGAATAAATTTTGAGTTAAAGCGAGCCGAGCGATATAGAATTTTTGTTTCACTGATAGTATTCAATCTGGCGCCGATTTTTGATATGGCCACGGACAAGGCCAAACAGGAAGAAAGTGCCGTAAATGGATTTTTGAGTGAATTGGGGCAGATAATTCGTCGTTCGGTCAGGGAAATTGATGCTCTTTCCAATTCCGGTCGGTTGAAAATCGGTTTGCTTTGCCCCGAGACATCGCGTCAGGGGGCCGAAGCGGCGGCGAAGCGGATTGCGAATGTGCTCAATTCTTTTTGTGCCGATTATTTCAAGAGACCGGGGGATTATTTAATCCCTATTGAAATTTCATCGTTTCCGGATGCGGCCGGAGCCCGATCGCTCTCAAGTTATATGGATGAATTTATAGAATATTGAAGACCTTTATTGTTTTTATTCCCCCCTCTAAGGGCTGTCTTTTTGAGACGGCCCTTTTTTATAAAAAAAAAGAGACTTAAACGAAGTCTCTTTTCCAAATTGCAGATTAATTACCAGCCCATTAATTGCTCAAGATTGCTGTTGAGTTTTTCAACCCGTTCCTCAATATCGGCTTTGCGAGCTCTTTCTTTCTCAATCACATCGGCCGGGGCCTTTTTTAGGAAATCGGCATTGGCCAATTTTTTGGAGAGATTTTCCAATTGTCCCTTAAGACCGGACAGATCTTTTTCCAGACGGACTTTTTCGGATTCGACATTTATGAGCCCTTCCAACGGAATAAATATTTCCGCTCCGGAGATTACGGTTGAGGCCGACAGCCGAGGCCTTTTGATTTTTTCGCCGATCACCAGCTTCTCGATTTTGGCCAGACTGCGGAAATATTCCTGGTAATCCGAGAGCAATTTTGACATGGCCTTGTCTTTCACGCGAATATGCAAATCGGATTTTTTCCCGGGGGGAACATTCATCTCAGCCCGAACGGAGCGGACGGCATTAACGACGGTTTGGATTGATTCGAGCGATGATTCAAGCTTGTCGTCGCGGTATTTTCGGCTTTCCTTCGGCCAGGGTCCGAAAACCAGGGTCGATTCTTTCTCCACGAAATATTGGCGAAGATTGCCGTTTATTTCTTCGGTCACAAAAGGCACGAAGGGATGGAGCAATTTGAGAATTTTGTCCAAGACAAAAATTGCCACCTGGAGCGAAGCCGGCCGGATCGGTTGATCGGGTGAGTCAGGTTTGATCAATTCTATATACCAGGAACAGAAATCATTCCAGGTAAAACTATAGAGAGCCTTAGCGGCGGCCGACAGGCGGAATTCAGCAAGGTTATTATCGACCGTTTCAATAGTTCTTTCGAGGCGGCTCAGTATCCAGCGATCAACGAGAATCAAATCGTTATCGGGAATCGCATTAATTTCGAATTTTTTGTCTCCAACGCGCATCATCACGAATCGTGAAGCCTGATAGAGCTTATTGACAAAATTCCGCCCGATTTCGAAGGTATTTTTCGATATCCAGGGATCCTGACCATCGGGGGTAGCCAGCACCAGCGAAATTCTTAAGGCGTCGGCACCGTGTTTGTCGACGATTTCAAGCGGGTCGATGCCGTTCCCCAGCGACTTTGACATTTTTATCCCGTTGGCGTCGCGAACAGTTCCATGAATATAAACGTCATTAAAAGGCAATTTGCCCATGAATTCATATCCGGCCATTACCATTCGGGCCACCCAGAGAAAAATTATTTCGGACGCAGTGACCAGCACCCGAGTGGGGTAGAAATAATCGAGCAAGGGATTTTTCTCCGGCCAGCCGAAAGTGGAAAAAGGCCAGAGCCAGGAGGAAAACCAGGTATCCAGCACGTCCTCATCCTGCACGATATTGGAACCGGCGCATTTGGGGCATTTTTCCGGCTTGGAAGTCGCAACGATTGTCTCGCCGCATTCGCAGTAGTAAACCGGGATCCGGTGCCCCCACCAGAGCTGGCGCGAGATGCACCAATCGCGGATATTTTCCATCCAATGCATATAGGTCTTCGACCAATAATCGGGATGGAACTTCAAGTCGCCGTTCTTAAGGGCCTCAATAGCCGGCGCCGCCAGCGGGGCCATCCGAACGAACCATTGCTGGGACAGATACGGTTCAATCTCTTTGTGGCAACGGTAGCAGGTTCCAACCGCCAGATGATACTTGTCGATTTTTTCCAGATGCCCTTTTTTCTCGAGCTCTTTTATCAATTGTTTGCGCGCCTCGTAGCGATCCAGTCCCTTGAATTTGCCGGCGTTGGCGTTTAAAGTCCCGTCGATATTGAGAATATTTATCTGCTCCAATTCGTGACGCAGCCCGATCTCGAAGTCATTGGGGTCGTGGGCCGGCGTAACTTTAACGATACCGGTCCCGAATTCAGGATCGACATAAGCATCGGCGATTACCGGAATTTCACGTTCCAAGATCGGCAGGATGACGGTTTTGCCGACATATTTTTTGTATTTTTTATCTTTGGGATTGACCGCCAAGGCGGTATCACCAAGCATGGTTTCAGGGCGGGTGGTAGCGACAGTCAGATATTCATCGCTCCCCTGCAATTTGTATTTGATATACCAGAGATGTCCGTCCTTTTCCTCATGCTCGACTTCATCGTCGGACAGGGAAGTCTGGCAGGAGGGACACCAGTTGACGATGCGATAGCCGCGGTAGATCAGATCCTTTTTATAAAGACTGACAAAAACTTCCTGCACGGCGCGGGAGAGGGAATCATCGAGCGTGAATCTGGTCCGTTCCCAGTCACAGGAACAGCCGATTCGTTTCAACTGATTTAAGATTATATCCTTATTGCGGTAGGCCCATTTTTTGGTCCGCTCGTGGAATTTTTCCCGTCCCAGTTCGCGACGGGTCGTGCCTTCCTTGGCCAATTGCTTTTCCACCACCACCTGCGTGGCGATACCGGCGTGATCGGCGCCCGGCAACCACTCCGCTTCAAAACCGGCCATCCGTTTTTGACGGATCAGAATATCTTGAATAGTGTTATTCAGGGCGTGGCCGAGATGCAGAATATCAGTTACATTAGGAGGCGGGATGACAATGGAATATGGCTCTTTGGAAGGGTTGACTTCCCCTTTGAAGTAGGCGGAATCAATCCAGGTTTTATAAATTCTATCTTCGACCGTTTTGGGGTCGTAGGGGGCCGCTTTGGGTTTTTCCTGCTGTTTCTCATTCATATATATCTTTCAAAAAGAATCAGTATATTGCTGTCGGCCGCTTTTGTCAAGATAATGGCATTTAACGAAAAAGGCCTTTGTTTGGGTCGGGAGTGGCCGTATTTTAAATAGTTATCGTCAAAAATAGGAATAGCCAAAGGACAAAACCGATATGTCGTCTAAGATGGAACCTTTCAATAAATTGCGGGGAATAATCGCCACCCTTCGGGCCCCGGAGGGATGCGCCTGGGATCGTAAACAGACCCATAAATCGCTCTTGCCGTATTTAATAGAAGAATCTTACGAAGTCGTGGAGGCGGTGGAGAATGAGAATTATGATGAACTTCGCGAGGAACTGGGGGATTTGCTCTGCCAGATAGTTTTTCACTGCCAGTTGGCCGAGGAGGCCGGGAAATTTAATATCGATGATTCTATCAATGATATCTCCGCCAAACTGATTCATCGCCATCCGCATGTCTTCGGCGAGAAGAAGGATTTAAAGCCGCAGGAAGTTCGGGATCAATGGGAAAAGATAAAAATGGAATCAGGGGAAAAAGAATCGGTCATCGGCGGGATACCGAAATCGGCCCCGGCGCTGGTGAAAGCATTTCGGTTCGGAGAGAAGGCGGGGGGAGTAGGATTCGACTGGAAAAAACCGGAAGAGGTCTTTGAGAAAGTGAAAGAAGAGGTAGGGGAGATTGAAACGGCATTGGCGGAAAACAGCCGGGAGGATCTGGAGGAGGAAATCGGAGATCTGCTTTTTGTGGTGTCATCGCTGGCGCGAAAACTGGAAATTGATCCGGAGCGGGCCTTAAACAGAAGCCTTCAGAAATTCACCATGCGTTTCAGGCATATCGAGAAGAGAGTAAAAGAATCGGGCCGGAAATTCGGTGATTTCACGCTGGACGAATTGGAGGCGTTCTGGCAGGAAGCGAAAGAGTGAGGGGTCGCCTTTGAACCCATAATACGGAATTGGTCAATAAATTAAGTTGACAGATTTATTAGCCGGGCTATATTTGCAATAGGGATTATTACTTCTCGATTATCTTTTTTCGGATCGAATTATTTGAAGGGAGGACATTTTATGAAGAGTAGAATGTTATTCCGATCAATCGGAAGAAAACTGGCTCCGGCGCTGTTTCTGGCGTTTATCTTAATCAGCGTCGGATTTGGCTCAATTAACGCACAAAATTATCTCTGCGGCGATGTCAACAATGACGGTAAGATCAATATCAACGACATGTCATATTTAATAAAATATCTCTATAAAAACGGCAGTCCGCCGCAGCCGGCAACTCTGGCGGGAGATGTGGATAATAATGGGCAAATCAACATAACTGATATTTCTTTCCTCATTAAATCATTATATAGGGGCGGAGCCAGACCCTGCGCCGATGGTATGATTGTACTGGAAATCGGGCAGAGCAAGATTTTCGGACCGGCAGGGGAGGTTATCGGTTTTGACAGTATTTTGAGCGATAACCGCTGTCCGACCGGTGTTTATTGCTTTTGGGAAGGCGAGGCAATGACGCAACTTCATTTGTGGACTTCGGAAATGGGAACAATTTCGTTTACAGCCAAAATTTCCGGATTGACCGGGCCGGAGTACGATTGGGGGCATTTCCCCGTTGAGGTGGGAAATTATACCATAACAATTTTGGACTTAAATCCCTACCCGGACTACAGCCATCCGGAAATAAGATCGAATCGGGTTTACCTTAAGATTGAATAATCCGGTATTTCGCCAATAAATTTTTATTTAAAAATTCAAAGGGCAGCCGTGAGGGCCGCCCTTTGGTACTCATTCCAGATGTCGTTAATGATACTATTTTTCGCCAATCAGGATTTTAACATATTCCGGCAGGCAGAAAGCGCCAAGATGAATGTCAACATTGTAGTAGTTGTTTTTGAGCCGTAGTTTCCGATAGCGGTCATAGTCGAAATCATCGATCGGGTGATATTTCTTGGAACAGAAGGCGAAAGACCAGTAAGCCGAGGGGTATATCGGAACGTGGGCGGTGTACATTTTAACGATCGGGAAAATATCGCGCAGGTTTTTATACATCTGCTTGACGGTATCCTGATTGAAATAAGGCGATTCGGACTGCGCCACCATTATGCCGTCATCGTTCAGGGTGTCGTAGACCTTCCGGTGAAATTTTTTCTGAAACAGATCGGCGGCCGGGCCGATCGGATCGGAAAGATCCATGAGAATGACATCGTATTTTTCTTTAGACGTTTCAATCAATTTTTTGCCATCCTGAAAAACCAATTTGGCCCGTTTGTCTTTAAAGCCGATCCCCAGTTTGGGGAAGTGCTTTTTGCATACCTCGACCACCATTTTGTCAATTTCGCACATCGTGCAGGAACGGACTTCGGGGTGCTTCATGACATTGGTTAAGGCGCCGCCATCGCCGCCGCCGATAATCAGGATTTTGTTCGGCTTGGGATGAGCAAAAATCGGGACATGGGTAATCATCTCGTTGTAAGAGGTCAGGTCGTTGTCGGCGACCATCATGGAGCCGTAGAGAACCAGCATTTTCCCGAAATCGGCGGTGTCGAGAATGTCGATGCGCTGAAATTTGGATTGGGTCGATTCAATCAGGCCCTTGATTTTGACGGTCAAGCCGGATTTCCCCTGGTGCAATTCAGTCATCCATAAATCCCAGAGGTCGGTCATCGAGGACTCAACAATATATTTATCTCCGGCCTTTTTCTTATTCGGTGACAATGTATTCGGCCTTTCTCAAGCAGTTGAACGACGAGGCGGAAACGGAAGTATAGGCGCCCATGGCCGGGAAAATGAGCAAGTCGCCGACGGAAAGAGGCGGCAGAACGATATCCCGATAGATGACATCGAAGGAGTCGCAGGTCGGGCCTGCCAGTACGGATCGTTTCCAGGTGGTATTCCGGTTGGTCAGAATCTGGTAGGTGCAGTGATCATATAGACGGCCGGAGAAAGAACCGTAAACGCCGTCATCGAGGAAATACCACCGTTTCCCGGAGCGAACCGATTTGCCGATGATCGCCGCGACCAGCGTAACTGCGGTCGCCGAAATAAGCCGCCCCGGTTCGCAGGCCAGCTTAATGGCCGGATCGATTTTTTCCAATAACCTTGTCCGAATAGGACGGCAAAATTCGGAAATATCGGGAACCTGAGCTGTGTAGGGGACAGGAAACCCTCCGCCAATATCGAGGAAAGAAGTCTTTAGGCCGTGTTCCTTTAATCGGGTAATCAGGTCGGAGGCGATATCGATTGCGGTCAGATAGATGTCGTTTTCCAGGCACTGGCTGCCGACATGGAAAGCCAGGCCGTAATATTCCAGCCCTTTTTCCCTGATTTTTTCAGCCAAACCGAGGACTTCCTCCGGTGTGCATCCGAATTTAATGGAGAGGTTGACCACGGCATTGCTGTTATCGACTTTGAAACGAATCAGGAGCTTCACTTTGCCGGCGTAGGGGATAAATTTGTCGATTTCATCGGGGTTATCGATGACAAACAGCGATATGCCGGATTTGACGGCATCGGCAATTTCATACGGGGACTTAATCGGATTGGAATGAATCATCTCCGCAATATTGCCCCCGGCTTCGACCGCCTGAAGCATTTCCTGATAGGAGGAAATATCGAATTTATGCCCGTTCCCAGCCACTTCTTCAAGAATGGCGGGATGGTTATTTGACTTGACGGCGTAATGTATGGTCACACCGGGGAGAGCCTCGGCCAATTTTTCCAGATTCTTTCTGATATCCGAACGACGAAGAATCAAAAAGGGGGTTCTTACGCCATTGTCGCCGAAATATTCGCGGACCCGGTCAAAATCAACACTCTTCAAAGAATGCCGGTTTTGCGGATTTCTTACATCAATTGCTTTTATCATTTCAATTCCCCCCTGTTAATGGGTTAATTGAGTATCCGCCGCGGGTCGGGCCGCGACGCTCTTATGGGCAATCACTTCGTTTTTGGACGATGGGATGCCGCGATTAAGATCCTTGACCTGGACTTTCCGGGAGCCGAGAGCGGTTTTCAAATACTCCAAAGCCTTCCATGGGTCAACGCTTGTGCCGCAGGTGAAGCAATCGACGGCGGCATAACCGTACTCCGGCCAGGTGTGAATTGAGATATGCGACTCGGCAATGACAACAATGCCGGATAGTCCCTGGGGATTATAATGATGAAATACCGAATCAACCACGGTGGCGCCGGAATGACGGGCCGCCTCGATCATGATTTTTTCCAGTTCCGGACGGTTGTTCAGAGCCTCGCTGGAGCATTGTGAGAGTTCCGCCAGGAGATGACGACCAAGTATTTTCATCGTTCTATCCCTCCTTCAGTAAGTAAGGGGTTGGTGATTACATTTGAGGCGGCGCTGTTACCCATAAAAAATTGGTGCCCACCTTGCCTCGATTAACAAATTGGTGAGATTGGTCGGCTTCATAATAGAAGCAGTGCCGCGGGGGGAGCTTGAACACCTTTTTGCCCACAATCAGGGTCAAAACTCCCGAGAGCACATATCCGAATTCCTCGCCCGCATGCGGACTGTCGGCCGGAAGTTCTTCGCCGGGCGCCAATCCGATAAGAATCGGGTCCATGATATTATTGGTGCTTCCCGGAACGAGGATTTCGAATTTCTCCACACCTTTTTCGGTCATCGTTATCCGATCTTTGGGAGAAAAAACGATGCGCGATTGCCCGGTCTTGCCGAAAAATTCCGTGATGGTCACACCCAGCGCGTCCAGGATATCCAGCAGGGAATCGAGCGAAATCGATGTCTGATCCCGCTCCACCTGGGAAATGAATCCTTTGGTCAGTCGAGCCCGGGCGGCCAGTTCCGACTGGGTCAATTCCGAGGCCAACCGCAGCGCCTTGATTTTTTCTCCTATTTCCAATCTCATCAGTTTAGCATATAACGAGCAAAAGTTTAATAAAGTTTCCCTATTTTAATCGGTAAATTCTCCGTGTCAAGAAAAAATTTGGGTTCCATCCGATTTTTTTTGCGGCGAAGAGTGATTCTCCGAGTATCCTGGAGCCTCCCGGTCAAGGTTGTTTCCGATAATGGTATATTATACTTAAGGTTGCTGTATTTTAAACAAGGATTGCTTTCGGCCGCGACAGAATTACATCCCCAATATAATTATCACGTTCCGACTTTATAAAAAACAACGAACAATATGAAAACAGTTGACAGGGCCGAGGCAGGTTGCGTAACTTATAAATAATTAATAGATTAAGCGATCTATTCAAGGAGGCACAATGCGCAAAATGTTAATACTATTATTCCTCTTGGCGTCGGGGATCTCCTCGGTGTCAGCCGCCCATTTCGGGGTGGGCGCATACGGAGGAATGAATATCCCGATCGTACAGGAGGATCAGAGCACCGGAACGACTTTCGGTCTGAAGGCGAAAGTGAGCTTAATTCCGGGAATCGCTCTGGAGCCAAATATCAACTTTGCCAAATTTGGAGAGGCGACATTCGAATTCGGGACGCGTCCGGGGACCAAAGTGAATTCCTATGGACTTGACGCCTGTCTGGGTAGCGGGCTGGGGACGATCGGATTCAAAATGTATGGTCTTCTCGGATTCGGCTATTTTACGCTTAAGCGCGACTATGATGAAGAAGTCAAGAAGATGGGGTGGTCAACCGGCCTCGGTTTCGAAATCGGTTTCACCGAAACTCTCGGAGTCGATATCAGGGGCAAATTGAATGTCATCGCCACCGAGGGGGGCGGCTCCAAGAAAGCGGCGGCGGTTACCGGCGGCCTTAATTATTATTTCGGATATTGAGGAGGTGGCGGATAATGATGAAAAAGCAAATCCTGCGTTTCGGCCTGTTATCCTCCCTTCTGGCACTGCAGATTATCGGCGGTTGTCTTTTGATAACAGGGACGTTGGTTATTGATCTCTGGATCGATAACACAGAAATCAGTTCTCAGAACGATTTCAATTCTTTCAAGGTCAATATGACCAAGGAAGATACATGGAACAAGCATAAAGACGATATCAAATATATCGACAATGTCGGTTTCCGGCTCTGGGTGACCAACAGCGGCGGGTCGAACATAACCGGCGAATTATATGCCTCGACCGACAGTACTCTCGCCGACACCGCGGCGGTTCGTGCCGGTGCCACGCTTGTCTTCAGCGGACCAGCGTTTACACCGGGGGCCAATTATGTAGATTGGCCGACTTCACTCAAATACATTCATAATCTTCCGACTTTGCGGACATTGCTTCAAGGCGGTGTTTTTACTGTTTATGGATTAACTACGACCGCGCCGTTTAACATGGTGATTGATTCCGCCGAAGTTATCGTGACAGTTACAACCGGGTCTTAAGGCAAATATTCAAAGATCGGTATCAGCCCGCCCATCGGCGGGCCTTTTTTTTGGAATTTTAACTGCAAATCATTATTGCGAACCACTCCTGACGGCGCAGTCCTTGCATTTTGGGCGATACCGGCGCAAGTCCTGCAATTGTTAACTTGTTGCAATACAACAGCAATTAACTAGAAAGCATAAAATCGAACGGTTTATAGGCGCATATTATGCGCCATGAATTCGGCTCTTTTCACAAGCAAATCAATTTATTTTTTTGTTAAAATATTATTATATAATGACTTATATAAAACGAAGAGCGGCCAGGCGGGGTTGGCATACCAATTGATACATATTAATCTCGAGGTTAGTTACTCTTAAATATAGTATGGCGGTGAAGGGTATTTAAGAGGTGGGGATGAAGGAGCTCCTTATGTGAGGGAGGAGCTCCTTTTAATTTGCCCAAATCATTATACCCCCACCGCCCATACTATATTTTTTTTACTCCGGCGCTTAAACCTACTGAAATCGTATCAGCCATATTAAATGTCTTTAATTGACCCCAATGCCTAAGGGGCGTATATTGTCAGGCATGGAAGAAGATAACTCCAAAATCGTAGATCGCAAATTGGGTGACGAGTGGCTGGACTGGGATGGAAAGCGGGAGACTGATTCTTCGGAAGCCGATTATCGGGTTTTTCTTGGATTAGCAGTCATTTCCACCATTTTATTAATAATAGTGGCCGGTCTTTTTCTCTGGCTAATCTACCCACGGTTGACAGCTTTGGGCACTTTCATGCCGAAATTTTTCTCAATTCTTTTCATCGCTTTCGGCGCAATACTTTTTTTGTGGCTTTTGCTTTTTGTCTGGTCGGCAATTACTCGTTCTCCGCTGACCCGCTTTCTTGTAATCCCCAAGCTGGTGAACCGTCTTCTGTCCATCGTGATGATGGTGGGAAAAATTCTCGGGGTTTCCAGGGACCGCTTGACCAATTCCTTTTTAAAAATCCATAATATGATCCTCGGCTCCCGGACCTTGCGGGCCGACCCGGAAAAATTGCTTCTTCTTTTGCCGCGCTGTTTGACCAAAGAGACCAATCATCGCTTGCGCGAATTGCGGGACAAATATCAATTTTTGATGGCCACGGTCGGCGGTGGGACGGAAGCGCGGTTAAAAATCAAAGAGAGCCGTCCGAAAGTAGTTATCGCGATTGCCTGTGAGCGCGATTTGATTTCCGGTTTCAAGGAAATCAATCCATATATTCCGGTGATTGGATTCCCTAACCGGCGCCCGGAAGGGCCGTGCAAGAATACCTGTGTTGATCTGGACACAATTGAAAAGGCGATTCAGAGCCATCTGACGTCTTTTGTGAAAAATTAGAGTTCTTACCTTTGACCCTTATAAATTGGGAGTAATTTTCAATCCGGTTTATACGGCCCCGATATTATTGAGTATTGCAGCAGGTCCCGTTTTAAGTGCCCATTTTCCTTTGTTTTTTCTTTTGACCGGCGGCTATCTCGCCAACGGCCATGATCGCCGTTTCAATATCTTCCCTGGTATTAAATGGCCCAATACCGAACCTTACACCGCCATGAATTTTATCGATGCCGAGTTGCTCATGGACGAGCGGAGCGCAATGCAGGCCGGTGCGACTGGCAATATTATATTCGACATCGAGCATGGTGCCGGTATTGCCGGCCTCGAGTCCATCAATATTAAAAGTCAAAACCCCGATATGCTGTTCCAGATTATCCTGACAATATAGAGTAACGCCGTCAATCGCCTGAAGGCCGTCTCTCAGGGTTTTAAGTAAGTCGGTTTCCAGGCCATGTATATTTTCCATTCCGCGGCTCTCAATCCATTTGACTCCGGCATTCAATCCGGCGATGCCGGGCAAATTGCCGGTTCCATATTCCAGGCGATAAGGATATTCATCGAGATGGGTTCGTAGCGCGGAACGAACGCCGGTGCCGCCGGCGCGGGTATGGCGGATTTCTATACCCTCGCGGACATATAAACCGCCGGTTCCCATCGGGCCCATCAGGGATTTATGACCGGTGAAGGCAATGATATCAATATTCATCTCCTTCATGTCGACCGGGATTTTGCCGGCTGTCTGGGAGGAATCGACCAGAAATGGAATCCCTCGTTCGGCGCAGAGGCGTCCGATTTCTTTTATGGGCTGGACAGTGCCGATGACGTTGGAACCATGATTGACCGCCACCAGCCGGGTGTTTTTTTTCATTTTTTTGACGAAGTCATCGGGGTGGACAAACCCCCGCTCGTCAAAAGCAATATGATCCACTTCAACTTTATTGTACAGGCTCAAATGATAAAGGGGGCGCAGGACAGAGTTATGTTCGATGGTTGTCGTAATGGCGTGATCCCCTTCTTTGAGGGTTCCGAAAATAGCCAGGTTTAATGCATCGGTCGCATTATATGAGAAAATCAGCCGATTGGAATCGGTGCCGTTAAAAAATCGAGTCAGGAGCCGGCGGGTATCATCGATCATTTCGCCAGCCGCCAGGCACAGATCATAACCGGAACGGCCGG
>CALMKK010000019.1 GCA_937867135.1 uncultured candidate division Zixibacteria bacterium | reverse complement strand
CTCTCCGCGGGCGATGGCCCGGCCAAATAGCTCCTTGGGTACGCCGGCGGTCCACAAGGGACGTTTCAAAGCCCTGGCCAAATCCTGAAGATAATGCAGGTCCTTATATATCATGGCCGAAGAAAAATGGGGGGCGAAATCTTCCCGAAGGAGCTTTTCCCGTTTGCCAGTCAGGATCGTTGAATTTCCGGCTCCGTTGGCCAGAATCTCCAGGACTTTCTCTTTTTCTATTCCGGCCGCTTCGCCGAAAACTACCGCCTCGGCAATGGTTGCCATAAAAGAACCGAGACAAAGATTATTAATCAACTTCATTTTTGTCGCCAGGCCCGGTGTTTTGAAGTAGTGAATTGTTTGCCCAATCTTCCGCAGAATCGGTAAAGCGGTTTGATAAGCGACTTCATCGCCGCTGGCAAGAATAGTAAGATTTCCCTGCAGGGCCGGGACGACACTTCCCATAACCGGCGCCTCCAAGTAAGAAAGACCATGCCCGGCCGATATTTCCCGGAAATCCAGAACGGCGTCGAAATGATTGGTGGATGTATCAAGCAATATCTTCCCTGGAACTTCACCCTCTAAAAGCCTTTTCGCCCCAGTCAGAACGGCCCGAACAGCGGTGCTTTCGCTCAAATTAAGTATGACCAAGTCCGTTTTTGATATTAAGGCGGCGGGAGATTCAGCTATATTAACCGCCAAACCTTTGGCCTTATTTATGGTTCGATTCCAAACCGTGAGGTCAAGGCCCTCGGCAACAAGGTGCTGTGCCATAGCCCGCCCGAGGTTTCCCAAGCCGATAAATCCGATTTTCATTATAATTTTCCTTTCATTGATCCATAGACGAATATATAAACAATAAGCGTCCTATCTATAGTTTCTCAAAAATGATGATTTCTTGCAGGCTCTCAAAAGGAATCGGCCGTGGTTTTTGACGGCGGAAATTCCCATGGTTTTTTTGTATCACAGGGGGCGCAAATGAATTTAATCCTGCTCCGAAGTCCGCTTGGAAAAATAGAGGATACTATCGTGCAATTTATACCCGGCTTTCTGAAACGCGGAAATGGAGGGAAGATTCTCGTCCTCAATCAGCGCCGCAATGACCTTAATGCCCTGCTTATGTAGAAAATCTTCCGCTTCCTTAATCATTTTTCCCGCAAGACCTTTTCCGCGATAATCGGGGTCGATGGCCAGGCGATTAATCATTCCGCGCCTCCCATCGGATGTCGCCAGAACCGCGCCAATCATCGTTTCGCCGTCAAACATCCCGATAAAGGCCGTCTCCTCTCGCTTGAATTCCGCCGCAATTTTTTCCCTGGCGTCTCGTCCCTGCGGTCGATGTGAAAGTCCGGAGCGATTCCAAAGAAAAATCAGGTCATCATAATCATTGCTATCAAGCGGGCGAATAAGATATTCCATATTTCTCCTCCAAAATGGCTTTGAGGCGGGATAGCGATGTTTCAGTGGCGAAAGGTTTATCGGTCCAATGATCGCAGCCGGTAAAATTGAGAAAAACTCCCCGGGCCGGAACCCCTAATTCCCGAGCGGTTCTCATACCGGACGCCAGGGTTAGAATGCAGGAAACGCCGATTACCGAAAGAGATGGTTTGATTCGTTTGATTTTACCCAGCTGCTTTTCCAGTCCGCGCTTGGAAAAATAGGTTTCAACCCCGAAGGATGAGGCCATCGTGTCAATTTTATTTATCTGGCAATTGGGGGTACAATGATTGCAGATTTTGCCATATTTGCCGCGTTTTCTCCGGCACTTGTCCTGCAAGAGAGCCAGACATTGAGGCATAATTATGACGGTGTCTTTGGCTTTATTGAAAGCGTCGCGATTGAATTCGTCGAAGACTTTAAAATAGATGGCCTCAACCAAATAAAACGCTTTGGGCGTGCGGCGAAAGGAATGATCATCCCGAGATGATAAATCATTGATAGCGGCCGAATAAAAAGAATCAATATTTCGGAATTCATTCCTAAAAGTGTTGAGTCCCTCGGTGAGGAATTTTTCCGTAAAAATGTCAAGTCTATCATAAAAATCACTTTCCAGGCGGAAAGTGAGGGTCGGCTTTTGTTTCATATAAACAATATAAGTAATTTATTATCGATT
>CALMKK010000018.1 GCA_937867135.1 uncultured candidate division Zixibacteria bacterium | reverse complement strand
GATCCAATTACTTTCGTTTCAATAGTTGAGCCAAAACGCTCTTTGGTTGTCGTCAATGCTGGAAACCGCGGTGAAGAGGAAACTGGCGCCATTATTATCAATTTTTCTCTGGGAGTCACGGCTGATGCGGCCAAATCCTTTATCTCATTAGAACCCAAAACCGACTATACTGTCGAAGAAACCTATGGCGGAATTCTCTTAAGAGGCAATTTTAGGCCGGGGGATACTTATACTGTCAATATCGCCCGGGGTCTGGTATCTATTAATGGGATGGAATTAGAAAGAGAATTCTCATCTCGTGTCAAGATCCCCGATCTTCCTCCGAGTATCAATTTTACATCAACGGCCACTTTTCTTCCCAAGCAAGGGAACGGTCTTTTGGAATTTAAGACGATCAACATTAATGATGTCACCGTCGAGGTCGAGCAAGTGTTTGCCAACAACCTTGTGTATTTCCTGCAAACCGGCTACGGCAATAATGAATATTACTATCAGCCCGTTCAATTGGGACGCTCCCTGTTCATAAAGGATAAGAGCCTGGAAAGCCGAAACAATGAGCCGCTCTTGACGACCGTTGACCTGGCCGGGGTTATCGGCGATTCGGCACAGGGAATATTCAAGGTATCAGTTAGAAATAGAGATCGGCGCTGGGAATCCGATTCACGTTTTGCCATGATTACCGACATCGGTCTCTCCGCCAGATTGTCGGATGATTATCTCATGGTCTGGGCCAATTCTCTCTCCAAAGCCGAACCGATGTCAGGAGTCACGGTGACATTGATAAGCCGCAACAATCAGACCCTGGTCGAAGGTAAGACCAATTCACGGGGTCTGGCCATTTTCGACAAGATCAAAGATAAATTGGCCGGCTTCGAACCGTTTGTTATCACCGCCAGGCGAAACAATGACCTTTCTTACCTACGGCTCGATCAGACTCTTTTGCCCATAACCGATTTTGATGTGAGCGGTCGTCCCTATTTATCTAATGGATATGAAGCTTTCATATATACCGACCGGGGCATATATCGACCCGGTGATACGGCCCATATCGTGTCAGTAGTGCGCGGGGTTGATGCTTCACTGCCGCCCGGCTTTCCGTATTTTCTCATTATATATGATAATCAAGGCCGGAAATTCGAGAGCTTCCGCATGACTACGGAAAATTCCTCTATAGCCTCACTTGATTTTCCCGTGCCCGACTTCGCCGCTACCGGCAAATACAGCGCAACCGCCGTGATCGGAGAGGATCTGATTATTGGCCGTTATGAATTTCTGGTCGAAGAATTCATGCCCGACCGTATCAAGGTGACTTTAAGCACGCCCAACGCCTCATACAAGGCAGGAGAAACTATCGTCGCCGATGTAAATGCCAAGTTTCTGTTCGGCCCGCCGGCCGCAGGTCATCAAGTTTCCGGACATCTTACGATCGAACCGTACACTTTCGCCACGACGGGATGGTCGCAGTACAATTTCACTAACCACAACATAGCCTTCTCAAAAACAGAAATCGATCTGCAGGACACCTTGCTCAATGATACAGGCGGTCATACCTACAAATATGAATTGCCGATTAAACTGGTGGCTCCTTCATCCCTGAAAGGTCTTCTCTCGGCGACGGTATCTGAAGCCGGAGGACGGGGAGTCAGCGCCTATTCCGAAGTCGTCATTCATCCTTATAATAAATATATCGGAATTAAGACCGGGCTCGACGGTTATGCCAAGCCAGGTCAGGCCGTTGATGTATCCTTGATAGCCATTAATACCGATGGTACTCCTGTCGCGCTCTCCGATTGCGATGTGCGATTTCATCGCATCGTCTACAATACCGTCTTGAAAAAAGACAAAATGGGAATATTCCGCTATATGTCGGAGCGAAAAGCAGTATTGATCGATTCGGCAACAGTTGCGATTGCAATTGACGGCGGCCATGCGACTTTTACACCCGACAACTATGGCAGTTTTGAAATTGTCGCCGCCGACAAATCGGGCGGCCATTCCGCATCGATTGATTTTTATGCCTCCGGTTGGGGCTATGCTCCCTGGGCCATGACTAGTCCCGATAAGATCGAACTGGCTCTTGATAAGAAGATGTACTTACCGGGGCAGAAAGGACTCCTGCAGGTCCGTGCTCCCTTCGGCGGGAAATTGCTTCTCACTATTGAAAAAGGTACGGTGATCGAAGTTATCACGAAAGATATGTCCGGCAACACGGCCGAAATTGAAATCCCTATTAAAAAAGACTATTTCCCCAATGCTTATGTTACCGCCACCATAATTCGTACCGCTGATTCTCTGCAATTAAATATGCCGGCCCGGGCTTTTGGGATTACCCCGCTTCTTCTTTCTGTGGAAGGAAAGAAACTCAATGTTAAGATCTCCGCACCTGACGTTATCAAACCCAAGAGCCACGTCGATATTGATATTCAGATTGATCGCCCTCACAGCACCGACCTTACCGTTGCAGCCATCGATGCCGGCATTCTGCAATTAACCGATTTCAAAACCCCTGATCCGGTCGATTTCTTTTACGGGAAAAAGCAGCCGGGATTGCGCCCATATGATCTCTATTCCTTTATATATCCCAAAGTTGTTCAATCCTCAAGCCATCTTGGGGCCGGCGACAAAATGTTTGCCGCCTCGCGTCTCCGCCATCTCAACCCGATCTCGGCCAAGCGGATCAAATCGGTCGCGCTCTGGTCGGGAGTGATTAAGACCGATGAGACCGGTAAAGCCACGGGTTCGTTTAACCTGCCCGAATTCAGCGGCAAGCTGGTTATAATGGTTGTGGGGATTCAAAATGATCGTTTCGGGTCATCGTCAAAGGAGATGATTGTCCGCGATAAAATTGTCATTCAGGACAACTTCCCGCGCTTTGTTAGTCCCAATGATGTATTTGATGGATTGATTACTATATTTAATAACACCGGCGCCCGGGCCGATATTACGGTCAGCGCGACCGCGGATGGACCGGTCGAATTCTTATCTCCCGTATCTACCATTGTCGGTCTTGATAATAATCGTGAGGGTACTGCCGTTTTCAAAATTAAAGCTAAGATCATACCCGGTAAGGCGTCTTTCAAAATAAATGCCAAGAGCGGCGAGGAGCAAGCAGCAATAAGTGTCGAACTGCCCAATCGTCCGGCCCAGCCTCTCGTGACCAAGTACGGATCAGGGATTGCCGCCAAGGACTCTTCCACTGAATTTGCTTTTCCGGGAGACTGGTTGCCCGGCACGGACCAATATCTTCTCAGAACTTCTTCAATGCCAGCCGCTTCCTTTGCACGTAACATTCAGTATCTTTTGACTTATCCCTACGGCTGTGTCGAACAGACTACTTCACGACTCTTTCCGTTGCTTTATTTCAACGATTTGGTGAAAGTGACCGACCCATCGTTATTCGGCACCAGGGGACATGAATATTTCATTCATGAAGGAATAATCCGCCTGACCAGTATGATGCTGCCGGATAAGTCATTTGCCTTCTGGCCGGGAGGAAATTACAGTAACAACTGGTCAACAATTTATGCCTCGCATTTCATGATTGAAGCCAGTCGGGCGGGGTATTTCGTTGACAAAAAAATCTTGGAACAGATTCAAGATCATATGAATGAGATAGCGCAGGGAAAAGGCGCTCAGGATTTAACGGATGCTCATCGCATCTACGCCGCCTATGTATTGGCCAAGGCCGGGAAAATACCACAGAGGATAGTCACATATCTGAAAAATATCGATCCGGCTCCCTTGAAACCATATACCCGATATCAACTTGCCGGAGCTTTGGCTCTGGCTGGAGATGTCAGCTTGGCCTTCAAATATATTCCTGTTGATGTTCAGGAAAATACGTTTGAACCGGAATCGGGGGGCGATTTCAACTCCCAGGTTCGAACCAACGCTATCCTGCTGGATATTTTGATGGATGCTGCGCCTGATTATCCCGTGGTGCAAGTCCTGGTCAAAAACCTCATGAAACATGCCAGCATTGGCGAATGGTATACCACGCAGGAAAACGCTTTTGCCTTAATGGCACTTGGGAAATATTTCAAAAATCATGCCATCCGAGGTTATACCGGATTAATCACTGTGGAGGGGGACAAGACATATCCAATCGATTCCAGCGGGTTCAATCTAACCCGCAAAGATTTGGCGGGTAAAAGGGCCAAAATTGAAGTGACTGCCGGTGAAGGAACCTGTTTCTATTCCTGGCAGGCTTCCGGCATTTCCACCGAAAATGCCGCCCCGGAATTTGATCATGGCATTAAAGTCCGGCGTGAATATCTTGATGAAAACGCCAAACCGATTGA
>CALMKK010000017.1 GCA_937867135.1 uncultured candidate division Zixibacteria bacterium | reverse complement strand
GTCAGGGTAGCCAGTATGTCCAAACAATTTCACGCCCTGCTTTTCGGTCATAAATCCGGCATAAGGAACCAAGGTGACTTTCTGATCGACCTGGTGGAAATAGCGGGCAAGAAG
This sequence comes from uncultured candidate division Zixibacteria bacterium, assembly GCA_937867135.1. Classification (GTDB taxonomy): domain Bacteria; phylum Zixibacteria; class MSB-5A5; order GN15; family PGXB01; genus UNRQ01. Next base: position 2,072 of record CALMKK010000017.1, on the reverse strand, counting down.
GTTAAAGGCAATATTGCCGTCCGGCTTGGTTTCGTCTTCGCCGCGCCAATTTTTATCGGTCCAGGTGAGGAGCTTGACTCCGGCGGCAAGATCAAAATTGCCATTATTCGGAGTTAAGCCGAGGTCAAAACCATAGGAAGTAATTCCTTCTTCACTGTGATTGATGGATCCGTCGCCGGCGGCCGTAGTGTCATTCTCATATTTGGTGCTACCATGGATATAGTTGAAATGGAGCCCGAATTTGTGATTGCCGAGCATCCGGGCATAAAACAGGTCAATCCGCTTGTTATCGGGAACGGAGAACTGCCAGCCCCACGGAATATAAACACTGGGAGTATACGGCTGTTGCTTTGTGAAATAGACGCCGAGAACGAACGGCTTCTTTTCACCGAATTTGTAGTGGACACCGATATCGGTGAAATCTTCATAGTAATCTTCTTCGTAATAACCATACAGGCTGAATTCGCCGATCGCCATTTCCGGATAATCATAGAGAGTTGACGGGAAATACCAGATATTGGCTTCATCGTGGACAATGCCGTTGGCGTCGCCCATGGTCAGCACCCTGGTCATCGTGGCGAAACTGCCCGTAAACGCCAGAAGAAAAATCGCAATGCTAAGAATTATCAGACGTTTCATATTTAATCCTCGTGTCAAGGTTCAAAGGTTAGTTTAACAATCAGCAATTTTCAAGTTAAGCAACTGATTATTTTGGACTGATCTCGACCTCCTTCCATGAGCAATGAGGGAGATTCCCTCCGTTGATTTAGCAAACTCCTTGTTTATCTACTCCATTTATCTTCAAATAAAAAAACAACGACATAGACATTTCCATGCCGAAAGCCATAGAAAGCGTTCAATTGTCGTGATTAATACGGAAGATTGGAATTGTTGTCAACAATAAATTTTCCAAAAATATAATAAAAAAGCCCGGCTTCCGATAGGAAGACCGGGCTCAAGTTGCGACAATTCAATTAGTTACATTACCATCTTTTGCGACGGGACGTGACTTTCCTTGTCGAAGAGGCTTTCCACATCTTCTTAGTCCTCGGCCGAAAGGCGGCCATATAGGAGCGGCGGGAATTTCTCTTGCCGTAGGCTTTCCGTGCCTGAGGCTGATTGGCATTCCAGCTGGTGCGTTTTTTGGATTTCGACCAGCGGGTTTTCTTGGTGCGGGTAGTCGGAGCGGCGACATATTTCTTCGCGGTTGTCTTCTTCGTCGTCCATCTGGTTTTCTTGGTGCGGGTAGTCGCAGCGGCAACATACTTCTTTGCAGTCGACTTTCTGGTTGTCTTTTTGGTCGTCCAGCGTTTGCGAGGAGCGGCCTTCCACGTTGTCCCGTGAGCTTTGCTCTTTCTGGTAGTGGTTTTGCGGGCCTTCGCGGTGCGTCCTTTAATAGTACGTTTCCGGTATGGCATTTCCATTCCTCCCTTAATAATCGGGGTAAACATTATCAAACCAGAAAGTTTGGTTTGGTTAATTATTTTCTATATCGGCACGGCGCTCCAAAGGTTTAGCGGCACTAGGAAGCGGCCAACATGGTTAATCGGATCGGGCCGTTCCCGGCTGTGCAGATGATGAACAAAAACCTTAGATTAAAACGCCCGCTGAAATTGCTATCGATGTGAATTATCCTTCACAAAAATTGCGGTCAATCGGCCTCATGCAATCGTTCGCATAGACTCATCCGGACCCCGGCGCCATAACGGGCAAATTTGACGACCGCCGTAATTCGCAATTCCGCAACCGCTTAGCGGCCGGAATCATTCCGGACCGCGACCGAAAAAGCGGTTCGTCAAATGAGACCCGCTTAAGGCATACCCTTTGCTCAAAGGGAAATTGGAAGAACAGAAAACGCAAGGAGAGAAAATGTTGGATGCCAAATTTCAGCGCGGATTCACTCTGGAAAGACTTCGCAGCACGACCGAACCGAAGGTTCATCATGATTCCGGAGGATATTACATTAATACGCTCTCCGAAAATGTGAAAGTTTATTTCGACGATTATTATCTCTTCCTGGAAAAAGTCTATAACCGTTGCCAGAGCGAAATAGCCGATCTCGATTCCAAACT
>CALMKK010000016.1 GCA_937867135.1 uncultured candidate division Zixibacteria bacterium | reverse complement strand
TTGCACTGCGACGAGGCAACCAGCCATGCCCAGCAATGCGCTGATGGCGAATCCGATCATTTCATCGATAAGGTTAAGAGCCTCCTGGGTTGTTAACTCATCCGGGCGTTTTTTCCCGGCCGACGTTCCGCAGTGGAGGCAACGCATGTTGCAGGCAAATGTTATCTCCCAGACAACTTCTTGAGGTCGCAATTCTATATTTTGCATATTAACTCCTTTCGGCGTCAGCGTTTTGTTGTTGCCTGGAATGGGCGATTATTTCGAGCATCGGCTCCAGGTTATGTTTCCAGGATACACAGCATTCCTCTTTTCCGAAATCAGGATTGGTCCTCTTCTCGGGGCATCCCCCCAGGCAAACCGGGAGAATGTTGCAGCGGCGGCAATCCTCGTCCAGAAAAGGGTCGAAACGAAAGAGGCCGGTAAAATTTTCGTTATTATATTCGATTTTGTCTCCGATATACCCCATCGCTTTGGAGGGGTCTCCCAGTTTGGCGAAGCACTTAAACATTCGCCCTTCGGGATCTATCAAAAAGGCATTGACGCTCTGCGAGATGCAGGTAATCTGCGACGGCAAAGGAAGTTTGCCGATCATAAAGCCGCTCTGCAGGAAAAGGTTATAGTAGGCAACCTCGGCTTTCGAGAATTCCGCGATATTGTAACAGGATTCGGCGATATTGGAGCAGGTTGAAGTCAGCGCTTCGAGGTGCCCAAAATTAATTCCGACTTTGTCCCGCAGTCCGGCCCGATCGAGTTCCTGCAGCATCTCCGCCATTATTTCCGGTGAGAAACTCTTATCGATATTTACCCGGATACTGATTCGCATTTTCTCCACGGCATATTTGATATTTTCGATGATCCGTTCAAAAGAACCGGCGCCGTTCATGAGGGGGCGCTTTTTATTATGCATCCGGGCCGGCCCGTCCAGAGTGACCTGAGCCGCCTGGACCTTAAGATCGGACAGTCGATCCACATTTTCCCGGTTCAACAGGTAACCATTGGTGATAATCATCGCGGTGTATGAAAACTTGAACTGCTTCTGCAGGTCCAGGAAAGAATCGGTTAGTTTTTCGATAATTTCCATGGCCAGAAGCGGCTCGCCGCCAAACCAGGCGATGTCCAGTTCTTTGGTCCCGGGGGCCCGCTCCCGGACAAAATTGACGATATGTTCAATCACCTCGGGCGACATCCGCCCCTTTTTAATCCCCTCGTAGCAGTAAGTGCAGGCCATATTGCAGGCCATGGTCGGCGCAAAGGAGAGATTGAGAATGGTTTTGTCATAGCGGGCCATGTTGTGATTGAAATGGAGCTCTTCTATTTCATCATGTTGGCCGGGAAAGACAAATGATCCGTACTGTAATTTTTCAATAAGTTCCGCTTCCGCCGGAGAGAAATTATCGCTCTGACCGGCTTCAATTTTATCCCTCAAGTCCAGATATAAATTGTAATTGTCGCGGGTCATAAGTGCCACTCCTCCGGAACGGGCGTTGTACGCGAGATAGTGACAATCGTCCCACGGCTTAAAATAGTTGTATTGCGATACTTTCATAAGCAAGGCCTTTCATCCTCGTGAGCCGGACTCGATCGCTGTCAAATTGCCGGGTCGTTCTTTTTGCATTGCTCGTCCTTGCCTTTGTTCCCAGAACTTCGAGTTCATTTTTTCTTTATCAGGAATTAACCGGTTAAATAAAACTTAAGCATCCTGCGGATATATAAAGACCTTTCTCGGCCCGCACTTTGACAAGAAGAGGGGAAACCCTCTCCTTGCCATGTACTTAAATCTCTACATTACGTCGGCGCAAGCGACGAGCCTGTCGGGACAAATACCGTATAGAGGAATAATAAGTCTCCCCGGGCATTTGCTTTTCACAGCTGCTGGATCAACGAGATAAATCATTCTTTTACCTCCTCAAGGTATCAGGATTAAGAACATCGACAAGGGGCGTTCGAGGCTTTATTAACTCCGCGTTCACGTCCTTGCCATTTGCCGCCCCGTGAGAAGGCGGCTTCATCACGGGGCTGACTTGCATCTTAGATGGTGTACTCCGCGCATTTGGGTACCCCATAGAGCGGTACGGCGACGCTTTTGCAAATTCCAAAAATAATGCAAACGCCTTTTACCGGTTTGGGATCGACAATATAAACCATTCTTTCACCTCCTCAGGGTTAGTTGGGGGTCAAGAAGAAGGTCCGTATCAAGGGGAGTTGCCGCCCCGAGAGACGGGATTAGCGAATTATTTCAAAAATAAATTGTAAGAATCAGACGTGCTCCAAAATATAAATAATGGTACGTTGTAAGTGAAAATCAGGTATTTTGAGAATTGCTGATATCACGCTGTCGAATCAATACCTGACAAATTTTATCGTGTATCCTCCGGTCGAATGGAATGCGATGTTTTAATAATAGGATTATGATATTGAATTGTCAAGTCCCTATTTTATAAAACTTTTAATAAAATTAAATAGGACTTTAAGTTATATAAAAAAGTACATTTTTGTTCTGATAATCAATAAAATTATATCGCAATTGCAATTGAGATTCTAACAAATGCGAGGAAGCTGTTCGCCGCTCATCATATCGACAATTCGACCGACTCCCATAATGGTTTTCAAAACAACCAGGCCTGCATCTGATTCGTGCACACCGCCAATCACGGTCGATTCACGGCCATTATCAAATTGACGTAGAATATCTATTGACCTCGTTGCATCTGCTTCGGGCACAAAGGCAATGAAACGGCCCTCATTCGCTACATAAAATGGGTCCAACCCAAGTAGTTCGCAGGCGGATCGCACTTCCTCCCGGATTTTGATACGACTTTCATCAATTTCCAATCGACAATTGCAGGTTTCGGCTATTTCCACCAAACCGCCGGCCAGGCCGCCGCGGGTTAGGTCACGGAGACAGTGAATCTTAATTTTCTCTTCGAGAAGTTTCAAAACCATTTCATGCAATGGCGCACAGTCGCTTTCGATCGCGCTCTCGAATCCGATATTTTCTCGGGCCGACATTATCGCCATGCCATGGCGGCCGATATCGCCGCTTAAGATGATGGCATCGCCCGGTACCACCGAAGCCGGGGAAATGTTCAGGTCGTGTTTAATCAGGCCGATGCCGGCGGTGTTAATAAAAATTTGATCCCCCTTGCCGCGATCCACGACCTTGGTATCGCCCGTCACCAGGGATACTCCGGCGTCTTGAGCGGCCTTTTTCATCGATTGCACCACCCGCCAGAGAGTTTCCATGGGAAATCCCTCCTCCAAAATAAATCCGGCGCTCAAATACAGCGGCCCGGCGCCGCACATGGCCAGGTCATTGACGGTTCCATTTATCGCCAGGCTTCCGATATCGCCGCCCGGGAAGAATAAGGGTTGCACCACATAAGAATCGGTTGTGAAGGCGATTCGTACCTGTCCCATTTTTAAAACCGCCCCGTCGTGACGGCTATTAAGCGCGGGATTGTCAAATGAGGGGAGGATTATTTTTTCCAGCAATTGGTGCATCAATTTTCCCCCGCCGCCATGGGCCAGCAGGATGTGAGGATAATCCGTAATGGGGATGGGACATGACGGTTCGATTTTTTTATCCATTTTTTTGCCTTTGACTCTCCGATTTGCCGAGCGGGGCTAATCGGCGGTAACTATAATAGGCGGCGCAGGTCCCTTCGGAGGAGACCATGGTTGCGCCCAAAGGATGCTCCGGAGTGCATTTTGTTCCGTAGGCGGGACAATCAGGCGGCTTTTTCATCCCACGGAGAATCAGACCACTGATACATTCAGTCGCTTCCTCGACTTTTTTTCCGGCCACGCCGAAACGGAGTTCCGCGTCAAATTCCTTATATTCCTCTTTCAGACCGAGTCCGCTGGCCGGTATTTCGCCGATGCCGCGCCATTTGCGATTGACGACCCGGAATAGATCGCCCATCACTCTTTGAGCGGTTCGGTTGCCTTCGCGATTCACCACCCTGGAATAGGCATTTTCCACTTCAAACCGCTTTTCCTCCAATTGCTTTATGCAGAGGTATATTCCTTGAATTATATCCAGAGGTTCGAAGCCGGTTACCACTATGGGAACTCGAAATTGCTCCGCAATCGGCTCGTATTCGGTATAACCCATCACGGCACAGACATGCCCGGCCGCCAGGAATCCCTGCACCCGGTTATCCGGGGATGATAATATCGCTTCTATGGCCGGAGGAACCAGGACGTGCGAAACTAAAACCGTGAAATTTTTAAGTCCGGACTGTTTCGCCTGCATTACCGCCATAGCATTGGCGGGAGCGGTCGTCTCAAAGCCAATCGCAAAAAAGACAACCTGCCGATGCGGATTCTCCCGCGCCAGCCGTACGGCATCGAGGGGAGAATAGACCATTCTGATATCGCCGCCCGCCGCTTTGACGGAGAGCAAATCTTTGCCGGTTCCCGGGACGCGCATCATATCCCCGAAAGAGCAGAATATCACTTCCGGCCGGGAGGCTATCTCAATTGCTTTGTCAATCAATTCCGCCGGGGTCACGCAAACTGGACAACCGGGGCCGTGCAAAAGCGTGATTTTATCGGGGAGAAGCGAGTCAAGTCCGAATTTCACTATGGAATGGGTCTGTCCCCCGCAAATTTCCATTATGGTCCAATCGCGAGTGGTAATTTCGGCGATGGCCCGAACATATCGCCTGACCGCCGTAGGGTCGCGGTATTCGTCAAGAAATTTCATCGCCGCTTTCCCGGGACTCGGATAAGTCTTCCATTTCGCGCAGATATCGAAAAACCTGCTGAGCCTCGGTTTCATCAATTGTACTCAACGCCATACCGACATGCACCAGTACGTAATCGCCTATTTTGGCTTCCGGAACGCAGACCAGATTCACTTCCCGTATCGTGCCGCCGAAATCGACCCGGGCCGTCCGCGATAGCGGCTCATCGCTGATTATGCTTTTTATTTTACCGGGGATGGCTAAACACATATTTCAACTACGCTCCTTCTCATTCATAATTGCCGCCGCCATAATTTGTCCCAGGGAAAGGCCGCCGTCATTGGGTGGAACACGTTGTTGCCAGTACGGCTGGAAACCATTTTCCTTCAATCGTTTTATGGTTCGTTCCGTCAAATATTTATTCTGAAAACAGCCGCCGCTAAGAACAATCTTTTCCTGCCCGGAACGATTGGATATATCGACGATAACTTCCGCCATGGCATTATGAAATTTGGCCGAAATAATCCCGGACGCCGTATGGCTGTTTAAATCTTCAATTATTTCTTTTACCATTGTTTCCCAATTGATGCTGAATCCAATGTCCGTATTGTCAATGACACAGGTATAGGCTTCGTCCGTTTTTATATCCGACAGGGCGAATTCCAATTCCATTGCGGCCTGGCCCTCAAACCTCGTCTGTTGCCGAATCCCCGTCAGAGAGGCGACTGCATCAAATAACCGTCCGGCGCTGGAAGTATACTGCGTGTTGAGCGATTTATCAAGCATCAGCAGAAGTGTTTCCAGTTCGTGGGGGGAAAATGAAGCTACCGGTGCAAGATGCCGCATACTCAAAAGATCCCGGCCGAAGATTTCATATAAAATTCCAATAGCGGAGCGGCGGGGCTCTTTGACGGCTGTCTCGCCTCCCGGCAAGGGAAAGTATCGAAAATGAGCGGTTCTTTCAAAACCGGAGTCGGTTATTTTCAGAAATTCACCGCCCCAGATTGTTTTATCCGGGCCGTAGCCGGTTCCATCCCAGGCGACGCCCAGAGCGGGGGGAGCCAATTCATTTTCGGCCATGGCGGAAAGAATATGCGCATAATGATGCTGGATTGAGAAAACCGGCCGGTCAATGGCATGAGCAAAACGGGAAGAAATATAGTCGGGGTGTAAATCGCAGGCGATTATTTCCGGCTTGATTTCATATAGATTCTGCATATCCCGGGCGGTTCGCTTAAAAGAATCATAGGCCGGCTCGGTTTCCAAATCGCCGATATGCTGGCTGATGAAAACATTGGAGCCGACCGCAATGGCGAGGCTGTTTTTCAAATGCCCTCCGACCGCCAGGATGGGTGGAATCTTCGCCTTTAATCTGATCGGTAATGGTGCAAAACCGCGAGCGCGGCGAATAACCTGCTGACGACCCGCCATAAAGCGGACCACAGAGTCATCGATGGGGCGCACAATCGGGCGGTTGTGAACCAGAAAAAAGTCGGCTATTCCCTGCAGGCGGTCCAGAGCTTCATTGTTATCGATGCAGATTGGTTCATCGGATATATTGCCGCTGGTGGCGACAACCGGAAAACCGAGTTCTCTCAGCAGGAGATGATGCAATGGCGCATAGGGAAGCATTAGGCCCAAATATGGGTTGTTCGGAGCGGCCAGGTTGGAAATCGTATTTTGTCCGCTCAATTTTTCGACCAGGACTATAGGCGATTCCGGACAGAGTAAAAGGCGGCATTCCATTTCGGAAATGCGGCAATCTTGTCTCGCGGAATCAAGAGAAGGGTACATCACGGCCAACGGTTTTTCCTCCCGTCGTTTCAACTGCCTCAGTCTTTCGACCGCCGCATCATTACGGGCGTCTACCATTAGATGATAACCGCCGATTCCCTTGACGGCCAGAATCTTCCCTTCGACGATATCAGCCGCGGCCGCCGGCAAAGCATCGTTTCTTTCCGCCAATTTGTTACCTTTGGGATCCCATAGTTCCAAATGAGGGCCGCAAACCGGACAAGCATTCGGTTGAGCATGGAAACGGCGATCGAGCGGATTCTCATATTCATTTCGGCATTCCTCGCACATGACAAAAGAATTCATAGTCGTATTGGACCTATCATATGGGAGGGCCCGTATAATACTATGGCGCGGTCCGCAATTGGTGCAATTTGTGAAAGGGTAGAGGTACCGTCGATCGGCAGGATCAAAAATTTCTTTGAGGCAATCCGGGCAGACGGCAATATCGGGAAGGACAAGAGCCGATTTGACGCCGGAATGATCGCTGGGACGGATTTCGAATGACTCGTAATTTACGGGATCAAGATATGAATATTGCAGGCCCTGAATAAACGAACGGGGCGGTTTCTCCCGTTCGAGACGAAGCAGAAACTCTTCCAGGTGCGGTTGTTCTCCCTCGACCTCGACCAAAACCCCGAGGTTGGAATTATTCACCCAGCCGGTCAGACCCATCCCGGTCGCCAGCCGATAAACAAAGGGGCGAAATCCGACTCCCTGTACGGCACCGAAAATTGTCGCGCTGAGGCGGCGCCGTCCGTTTTTTTCGTACTTTTCACCCATTTTCCTCAGTCCTGAATCTGCTTCA
>CALMKK010000015.1 GCA_937867135.1 uncultured candidate division Zixibacteria bacterium | reverse complement strand
GGCCCCGTTATCGGCCGCATAGACTATGCCGGAGGCGATATAGGTGGTCAGGGGGAGCGGATCAAATTTCAGCGGCATTATCAGAGCATGGGGGTTGATTCCGGCAATGCCGATAGTATTATCGGTCACGGCGGCGACTATTCCCGCCAGATGGGTCCCATGGCCGTAATCATCGGTAGGGTCATTGTCACCGGATGTTCCGATAGTGCCGTCACCCCCGAAATCCCAGCCATGTATATCATCGATATAACCGTTGTGGTCATCGTCGATGCCATTCCCCGGAACTTCGCCGGGATTGCTCCAGATATGGGCGGCCAGATCCGGGTGTGCCATATCGACCCCGGTATCGAGAATCGCGACGACGACGGCGGCAGTATTGTCAGGCGGGACCTGATAGACGGTATCGGCGTGAATATCGGCGCCGGGAATCCCGGTAACGGAAACGAGTTCATCATTGTTGGAGCCGTCAATTCGAAGAACCGTATAATGCGGTTGTCCCGTATTATGCAAAGCCCATTGTTGGGAATACAGAGAATCATTGGGTGATAGATAGAGTTCGGCCAATTGCTCCGGTTCGGCATATTCGACCCCGGGCAAAGCGCTATAGGCGGCGGCCATTTCCTTCAGATCGACTTGTCCGGCCGGCGTCAGGAGAACGACATTTTTGAGCGGTGAATTTGTATCGGCCGTTTTTTCCGATAGCAGCGGAGCCAGATTAACCACCTGATATCTCTGATTTAGTTTGTCCAGAGTGGCCAGTCCGGTATTGATTGTGCCGCCTTTATGAACAACGGCTTTGGGCATGGCCTCGGCCCGGAATTTTACGATAAGACGGGCCGGTAGCGATTTGGCCGGGGATGGAGTCGCTCCCTGGTGATATAGGGCCGCCGAATCGGCAAATATGGCCAGGCCGATGATTATAATTTTGACTAATATCTTTTGTATCGACACAACAATCCTCCGAGTGAAAGGGCCGGAGCTTTTAGAGAGCGGTGAGGGGTGAAGGTGACGGGCTGTCTGGGCGGTCTAAGAATCAGCAATGGGCCTCTCCTTGATATAATCCATTTTAATTTACGCAGTCTCCGGCTTTAAAGCAAGGACGGATGTGACCCGCTCCCCGAAAAAATAATTATCTTCCCCCGACCGCCGGCGTATAATTTTGCAGTTGTTTTAATATTATTAAATATTTGACTTGATAATTGATTTAATCCATATTATTTGTTCAAGTGCATTATGAATAAATATAGAGAAAAGTGCATTCATTCCCGGTTATCCGGCAGCGGTCGAAGTCCGGAAGAAGTATGGGGCAAGTGAGGGAATTGCCTTAGAAGGGCCGGCAGGGAAATCAGCCATCAGTGACCGATAACCTGCCCTCACACCGCAGATGGACTCGACAGAATCACATATCCCTCAAACAGGCGGCACATCTTTCCGACCGACCTGCAGGATAGACCTATCTTTTCTCCCAGACAGTCTGATTTTTAAAGGGATCTCAATAAAAAAATTAGAGAAACCGGGGACCGCTTTATGGTCCCGATCCGCATCCGGATGGTTGCAGTTGCCAGGCCCGAACGGCGCCGAGGAGGAATTATTTTAGTTTCCGAGAATTACAGCAAATCGTTGAAAATGGGATCATCGGGAAAACCTTTTATATGCAGCCTGGCGGCGAAGATGGATTATCTGGCCTATCTGGAGGATGAGGATGTTTATGTAAATCTGGCCGGATACTACGGTTATCTTGAAACCGCCTATTATGCGTCGCAGGATCTCAAATCCGAAGGAAAAGATATTCATCCGACTTGTCTGGAAATTCTGGACGGGTATGTTGTGCCGATTTTTCTGGAGAAGGCCCGTCTGGCCGGGTTGAAAGTTCCGGAGCACTATGTGACCAACGGTTATTTTGAACCGCCGGTCATAGTTGATCCGATTAATCCTTTCATGACCCGTCAGAGTGTCGTTTTGAAAAATGGCCATCAGGAGCGGGTGGCCAAATCGATGACGCGGAATTTCACCTACGCCATTTGCTGTCAGGAAGTGCCGCCCGGGAGTAAAATCGGGAATTTCCGACAGGTACTGGGATGGACCTGCCAGGAAAAGTACCAGAATCTGGCCCGGGAAATCTGGCAGGTGTTTCGCATTCCAATTGCGGATATCCGGATTCTAACCACTCCCGATGAGTCGGTTCTGGTGAGCGCCCTGCGTCCGATGCCGTTCCAGCGGCTGACCGCCCGCGAGCTCCGTTATCTGGAAAGTAAGGTTCAATGGCCGATATAGGCGTCTATATAGAGAGATACACGCTCGCCCGTTCCGAAGAAGTCGGGGCGTTGATGAAACTGGGGCAAGTGGCGCATCGGCTGGGACATCGTCTTGATTTCCTTTTCCGGGCCGATATGTACAAAATTCCCGAATATGACGCCATTTATATCCGGGCTCTGACCGATCCTCTCAATTCGTCTTTTGTGGCGGCTCGTCTGGCGCAATTGAACGGACTGCGCGTTATCGACGACCCCGAGTCGATAATAATCTGCTGTGACAAAGTGAACATGTATCGGCACTTGCAGACTCATATGGTGCCGATCCCCGACACCGTCTATCTGAAAGAGAGCGACCTGACCCTGGAGAAAGGGGCGAGCCTGTTCAAGAGTTTCGGCAATCCCATTGTTCTGAAGGCGCCCAATACCAGCTTCTCGATGTATGTGGAACGGGTGCATACCGCCGAAGAATTCGTCAAAGTCGGCAAGAAGTACCTTCGCCGGGCCGACCGGGTGGTGGCACAGGGATTCGTGCAGTCGCAATTCGACTGGCGGGTCGGCGTGCTGGCAGGGGAACCGCTTTATGTCTGTCAATATCTGATTCCCAAGAAACGGTGGAAAATTTTAAGTTATACCGATACGGGACGGGAAATATACGGCAATGTAAAAGGCTTTGATTTGGACAAGGTCAATCCCAAACTGCTTGATACGGCGATCCGGGCCGGTGCCGCCATCGGTAACGGCCTTTACGGGGTCGATTTGAAGCAGGTGGGCGATGAGTTTGTAGTAATCGAAGTGAACGACAATCCCACCATCGCCGAGGACGAAGAAGACCAGAAAGCACCCCAGGTTTATGAACGGTTGGTGAAATATCTGGTCGGAGAATGGGGGTAGTCGTGCCCGAATCATTCCGCATCCGCGAAGCGGTCCGCCGGGACCTTGAGGCGATTGAGGCCCTCGAGAAGGTCGGTTTCGATCAGGATCGTTTTACCCGCGAACAACTGCATTATCTGATTGTCAACGCCAATTCGACCGCCTTGGTTCTGGAAGATGCGGAACGAGTCCGGGGCGCGGCGGTAATGCTCTGGCGCAAGCGTTTTCCGGTGGGACGGTTATACTCGATTGTCATCGACCCGAGACATCAGGGCAAAGGATGGGGTGCGGCTCTTCTCGGGGCCTGCGAGAAAGAGGCGATCGAGCATAAATGCGAAAAGATTTCCCTGGAAGTCAGGGCCAATAATAAGAAGGCGATCGCGCTTTATGAAAAATTCGGGTATCGGCCCGACGCCACTCTGCCGGGTTACTATTCCGACGGGATTAACGGGTTGAGGATGATTAAATCGCTGGGATATATCGCCCATCCCGAGCTTACCCTGAAAATCCCGTATTACGCCCAGACGCTCGAGTTTACCTGCGGATCGGCGGCCCTTATGATGGCGATGAAATATTTCAATCCGGAGCTGGAATTGAATCGAACCCTGGAGTTGATGCTCTGGCGGGAAGCAACCACCATTTTTATGACGGCCGGATTCGGCGGCACCGATCCGTTCGGAATGGCGGCGGCGGCCCAGGAGAGAGGATACCGGACGAGGCTTTTATTGCGGTTCGAACGGGTTCCGTTTCTTTCATCGGCGCGAAGCGAGGAGAAAAAGGAAGTGGTTCGTCTGGTCAGCCGTCAGTTGCGCAATAAGGCTGAGCGGCTGGGAGTGAAAGTGGCATATAAGAATTTCAAGTTCGATGACATCGCCGGAGCGATGCAACAGGGTGCCGTGCCGATTGTTTTGGTCAGCACCTATCATTTGCACGGCGACCGGGCGCCCCACTGGGTTACGGTCACCGGGTACGACAGCCGAAACGTCTATTATCATGATCCTTATATCAAGTTCTATGAGCATGGCGTCAAGCAGGCCCAGAATATAAAGATACCGATGGAACAATTTCGCCATGTCCGCCGATATGGAAAAGATATAGATAAAATGGTGCTCTTTATCGAGAAATATCAAAAGTCCAAAGAGTCTCAATAATCCGAGTATTAATCTTCCCGAAATTTAAAGCGTTCAATTGCCGATATTGATTATTCCGCCGGATCCCCGGGTTCTGCGGAAAGATACGAATCTTTCCCACGGGGCGGGATTTTCCGTGCGGCTTACCCCGCCGTTTTTTCCCTTGACTTTGCGCCCTCGCTTTGGCAATCTGTATGCGGCAATTTACGAGAGAAATAAGATCTTGCTATGAATATTGAAAGTAATCAGGAATAATGGCCCTTTATCATAAGTCCGAAGAATACAACGAATTAGGGCGGCATATACTTCGTTATGCGAACCGCGCCATAATGCGGGCCGAATTTCTGCGCCAGATCTCGCAATTGATCCTTGATTTTTCCACCTGCGATTCCCTGGAAATGAAACTGAAGGAGCGGGGACGGCATTTTCGGACCGAACTGGTGCTCAATAATCCGGATAGTTTCCGCTTTGAGGTCCTGCCCGGCAAAGAAAATGAACCCAGTAAAATCTTTCCTCGGGAAAATTTTACATCCGATTATGATAAACTATGTTATAAGGTCCTGGCCGGCCTGACCGGCGGTTCCGGGCCGGGCGTCAGTCCGAGCGGCAGTTTCCGGATTAATGATTCCGGGGCCACGATTACCATTCAAGCTCCTGATCATCCTATGGAGACATTGTCAATCGGAGGTGATTTTCGGACTCTGGCGATTATTCCCTTCGCCATTGACGGAATTAATAGCAGTCTCCTGATATTAAAAAGCCGCCAGGTGGGATATTTGACGGCTGAAGAGGTGGAGCACTATGAAGGGGTGGCGCAAAATCTGGGAGTGGCGCTGGTGCATCGTCATGCCCAGATAGCGGTTCGTGAGAGAGTCAAGGAATTGACCTGCCTGTATGGCATCTCGAAAATGGTATCGCGGCCCGATGTGACGCTTGATCAGATTTTGCAGAAAGTGGTGGAATTATTACCGCCGGCCTGGCTTTACCCGGAAATTGCCACGGCCCGGCTGATAATCGACGGTCATTCGTATCTGGCGCCGCGATATGAAGAGACGCCCTGGAAACTTTCGGCCAATGTCACCGTGAAAGACGCGGTGCGCGGTACGGTGGAAGTCATATACCGTGAAGAGCGTCCGCTTCTCGATGAAGGAGTTTTTCTTCGGGAAGAACGAAATTTGATCGACACCGTGGCGGGCGAAATTGCCATAATTATCGGACGGCGCGAAGCGGAAGACGAAAAAAAACGGTTGCAGGAGCAATTGCTCCACGCCGATCGCCTGGCTACTATCGGGCAATTGGCGGCCGGGGTCGCTCACGAATTGAATGAACCGCTGGGAACCATTCTCGGCTTCGCCCAGTTGGCGCGGAAATGTCCGGCCCTGCCGGAGACGGCCGATCAGGATTTGCAGAAAATAATCAGCGCATCACTGCATGCCCGGGAAGTCATCAAGAAACTGATGGTTTTTGCGCGGCAAATGCCGCCGAGCAAAATGACAGTTAATCTTAACCGGGTTGTCGATGACGGGCTTTATTTCCTGGAATCGCGTTGCGCCAGCGCCGGTATCGAACTGATGCGCAAAACCGCGCCCAACCTTCCCGAAATCGTGGCCGACCCCTCCCAATTGCATCAGGTTCTGGTCAATCTGGTGGTCAACAGCATTCAGGCGATGCCCGACGGGGGACGGTTGACAATCGAAACCAGGGCCGATAACAATTCCGTCTTTCTTATTGTTGAAGATACCGGAATCGGGATGGATGAAAAAACCTTGAAAAAAATTTTTATTCCTTTCTTTACGACCAAAGATGTCCACGAAGGAACCGGACTCGGGCTCTCGGTTGTCCATGGAATTGTTTCGTCGCACGGCGGTTCCATAAAAGTTCAAAGTTGGGAAGGCATGGGATCCCGATTCGAAGTGGAGTTGCCGATTCAGGTTCCCAATATTGTGAAAGAGAGTAAGGACGATGCCTGAAAAAGAGAATAAAGAAAAGATTCTGGTTGTCGACGATTCCCCGGACACGCTGGAGGTCCTGCAACGAAACCTGTCCACTCAGGGATATATCGTGTTTGCGGCGCCGGGAGTGTCCGAGGCGATCCGGGTGCTGGAATCATCCCCGATAGATTTGGTCATTACCGACCTGAAAATGCCCAAAGTGAGCGGTCTGGAACTGATTCGGCATGTCCGTGAAAATTTCAAAAATACCGAAGTAATGATGATCACCGGCTATGCGACCATCGAAGGGGCGGTGCAGGCGGTTAAATCGGGAGCCGAGGAATATCTGACCAAACCGTTCACCGACGAGGAACTGGCCTCGGCGGTGCGCCGGGTTCTGGATAAATTGCATCGACGGATGTCGACGGAATCGCAGATGAGGACTCTTCCGGTCGCGCCGCACGGACTGATCGGCGAATCGGGCGCGATGAAAAAGGTGGCCGAAGCGATCGCCAAGGCGGCCTCGATCAGCGCCACCGTCCTGATTCATGGTGAGAGCGGGACCGGTAAGGAGCTGGTGGCCAGAGCAATACATTACAGCAGCGGGCGCGCCTCGGCGCCGTTTATTCCGGTCAACTGCGGGGGTATCCCGGAAGGGCTTTTGGAGAGTGAATTATTCGGCTATGTCAAAGGGTCATTCACCGGCGCCAATGAATCCCGGGCGGGATTTTTCCAAACCGCCGAGGGCGGGTCCATCTTCCTCGATGAAATCAGCGAAACCAGTCTGGCGATGCAGGTGAAGTTGTTGCGGGTTTTGCAGGACAAAGAAGTCTGCATGGTGGGGGCGACACGAGGACGGAAGGTCGATGTCCGGATAATTGCGGCGACCAATAAAGATTTGCCCGGACTGGTAAAAAAAGGGATTTTCCGCGAGGACCTTTATTTTCGCTTGAATGTAATCAATATCAATATCCCGCCGTTGCGGGAGCGGGATGACGATGTGTTTCTTCTGGCCCAGAATTTCGCCGCCAAATTCGCCAAAGAATTGGATCGGCTGGCGCCGCACTTTTCCGAGAATTCTCTTAGGGCGTTGCGAAGTTATTATTGGCCGGGGAATGTGCGGGAATTAGAGAATGTTATACAACGGTTGGTGGTAATGACCGACAGCGACCTGATTGACATTCCCGATATGCCGAGCCAGATGCGTTTCTCGGCCCTGCGGGAAAGCGGTCTGACCCGCACCCTGGCCGAGGTGGAAGGGGAATATATCAAGAACGTTCTGGCCTCGGTTCACGGCAATAAGACCCGCGCCGCGGAAATCCTCGGTATCGACCGCAAGACCCTTCGGGAAAAACTGAAAGGGATCGGTCACGCCGAAGAGTAATGAGGTCCAAAATCGGTCGGGATCTTCAGGCGTTCAACACTTTCAATATCTGCTTCATATCCATATTATCCGGGGAACAGAACTCCCCTTTTCATTGTATCTTCCTGTGAAGATTGTTAACAGGCGGATTTTTGAAATATGACCATTTCCGGCGATTCTGATTTTCGAGTAGTGATTATCGGCGGCGGTTTCGGCGGGCTATATGCCGCGTTGTCGATGCGCCGATTGCCGATAAAAATAACTTTAATTGACCGGCGTAATTTTCACCTTTTTCAGCCGCTGTTGTATCAAGTCGCGACCGGGGCGCTTTCGCCGGCGGATGTCGCTTCGCCCCTGCGTTCGGTTCTGAAACGTCAAAAAAACACCAGGGTGGTAATGGGGGAGGTAATTGATATCGACATTTCGGGGGGCAAGGTAATCATGAGCGACGGACAGATTGAATATGACGTTTTGATTGTCGCCCCCGGATCGCATCACCATTATTTCGGAAACGATAATTGGGAACCGCTGGCGCCGGGCTTGAAAACAATCGAAGATGCCACTGAAATTCGGCGACGGATTCTTCTGGCCTTCGAAAAGGCCGAGCGGGAACGCGACCCGCAAATCATCAAGGAATTATTGACTTTCGTGGTTGTCGGCGGCGGACCGACCGGCGTGGAGCTGGCCGGGGCCCTGGGAGAGATTGCTCATCGCGCTTTGAAAGAGGATTTCCGACGGATAAACCCCGAACAGGCCGGAATTTTTCTGGTTGAGGGAAATGATCGCATCCTGATTGCCTATCCCCCGTCTCTGTCGGATAAAGCTCAGAAAGCTCTGGAGAAGAAATTCGGCGTCACGGTCTTGACCAAAACTCAGGTGATTGGAGTGGAGCCGAATCGGGTAAAAATTAAAAATGACAGGACGGAAAATTTCATCCCGGCGCGCACTGTCTTGTGGGCGGCCGGGGTTAAATCATCGCATCTGGGGAAAATAATAACCGAGAAAACCGGGGCGGCTCTGGATAAAGCCGGCCGCGTCAAAGTCAATAATGATTTAACCGTTCCCGGATACCCCGAAATTTTCGTGATCGGTGATCTGGCCAATATCGATGACGGTCACGGTCAACCACTGCCCGCGCTGGCGCCGGTGGCGATGCAGGAAGGGCGGTATCTGGCAAAACTGCTGGGAAACCGTTTGAAAGAGCTACCGACCAAACCGTTTCACTTTCACAATCATGGTACAATGGCGACTATCGGCAGAAATTCCGCCGTGGCCGATCTGGGCTGGATTCGTTTCGGCGGATACTTGGGCTGGCTGGCCTGGCTTTTTATTCATTTAATGTATATCGTCGAATATGAAAACCGGTTGCTGGTGCTGGTGCAATGGGCCTGGAACTATTTCACCGGCAATCGAACCGCGCGGCTAATCACCGGGGGGAGCCCCTTTCCCCTGAAAAAGCCGAAAATCGAAAATGATGCGACCCCTCCGGAGGAAAAAGAACGTGTCAAAGATTGATTGGTTGTACTACCGTATCGGCTGAACCACCTGCGGCAAAACGCAGGAGTTTCTTGCGAAAAATAAAATCGAAATCAAAGAATCGCTCAGCACCCGGCAGAAAACTCTCACCGAAAAAGATGCCCTAAAGATTGCATCCGAAGCCGACCAAATTTACGCCGCCCGGGGGAAGAAAGTTGTCCATTATGATTTCAAGAAAGATAATCCATCAAAGGACGACTTAAAGAAGATTCTGCTCGGCCCGACCGGCAATCTCCGCGCCCCGACCCTGCGAATAGGGAAGACGCTGGTTATTGGTTTCGATGAGGGTATTTATGAGGAAATGGTCCTGAAATAAAATATCCTCAAGAATTGTGTCAAGACTGCCGCCGCACCAAGTCCCTTCCCGGCCAATCGAGGTCTTGCGCTACCCTTGTTCAAAAAATTGCTTGAGAAATTCCGCTACTCCACGACCTGTATGTCGCCCTTGCCCCAGAGACTATTAAATTGATAGACAACCCGATAAATATCGGCCGGAAGAGCATGCCCCAAGGAATCGACCGGGGCCCAATTTATCGTCATTACTCCGGCATCGGCGGTACTGTCATAGCGGGCTAGAACATGACGATACTTATCGATAATTCTGATATCGTATTCGACCGCGACCGGGAAAGCGAAAGTCAGCGTGATCAATCCATCGGTCGGATTTGGGTAAGCCGGCTTTACTTCGAAACTGTCCGGTATTTCTCCCGACGATTCCAGAATTTTCTGGCTCTTGTAGGGCGGCGTTCCGGTCTGAAGTTTCCAATCGGCCGTATCAATTGTCCCGTTGATATTTCCGCCGATATCGGTATAAGTTATCCCGGCAAAATTCTCGGCTTTTACGGTCGGATTTGAACCTTTGTCTGAGCAGCCAATAATGAAAGCAGTTAACAAGAGAGATAAAAGAAACCGGGCTTTCATAAATAATC
>CALMKK010000014.1 GCA_937867135.1 uncultured candidate division Zixibacteria bacterium | reverse complement strand
AAGGACAATTCAGAGTATCACCGGCGGTCAACAGTGGGGAATTGGAGAGAACCGAATAATTCCCCGATGCATCATAGGCTTTCATCGCGAAATAGAAACTGGCGCCATAGACTAACCCGGTTACAATCATCGAATCTTTTATACCTGCCGATGACGGGTGCGGTTCTCCCAGAAGCTTGATTGCGTTTCGCCATTCCGCTTCCGTGTCAAGCGGTCCCGCATAATAGGATTGATATCGAATGTCATATCCGGATGCCTGTCCGGTATACCCATTGTCACCGGGAGCGGTCCACCGTAGCAAGACTTCTCCGGGATTAAATGACGATTCTCCGCTGAGACCTGCCATTTCCTCCGTAATATCCCCCTGACCGAAGGCCGCCGGGACTATCAACAATAAACCGAGCAATACAAATCTAATTTCAGACATACCTTTACCTTCCGATGCAAACGACCCAATGGCCGAGCCCATCACTCACTCCGACAAATGTACCAACTCAGTTAACGAACGGCAGGTAAGGGATTCGGGCTGCTATCGCCCGAATTTATAATCATACCTCAACAGCAGTTTATAATTTCATCGTATCAATAATAATATTTTACCGCAACAAGATATGAAAATTATCCGATTTGTCAAGTAAAATGGCCCAATTTTGGATATGTTCTATCGATATATGCCATATAGGTTTTTGCTGGATTATTCATAGGGTGCATCCCTTGAAACCGCGATATTATTTGGGCGGTTTAGGAGCCATAGGTGTCGACCCGATATCATATTTGCGAATTGGGTTGAATAATGATATCCAATTTATTATTTAGTCGAAGTATTAGGTTGTCAAATTAAGGGGAAATCATATGCCGGGCATTTTTGGCGTTATTAGAAAACATTCCGAAAACAAAGAAGCCAACGAGCGTCTTATCCAGGGGATGAAAAAAAGACTCTCGCATAATGAGCATTATGCCGCCATGACTCACTCCGACACCTGGTTTGCCGTCGGTGCCGTGGAATTACCGGTAGCCGGAGAGGAACGGTTCATAATTGATAAGAATCGTAAACTGGCCGCCGCTTTTTCCGGCTACATTTACGATTGGAAGAATCTTCCGCCGAATCTGGCCTCCCCCACCGAGAAAAAAGCCTCCCGTCTTTTGGATATTTTTAAAGAATCTCCGTCCGCCTGGCCGGAAAAAATCGACGGCTCATTCAATGCCGTCCTTTTCGACCTTGCCCGTAAAGAAGCCGCTATCGGCAACGATCGCTTCGGACATCGGCTTCTATACTATTGTGAAGACGAGGAATGTTTTCTTTTCGCGACCGAAGTCAAAGCTTTTCTGGCCCATGAAAAATTCGATAAGACCCTAAATAAGCGGGCCATTGCCGATTATTTCAACCACGGTTATCTCTTTGGCGATAAAACCATGTTCGGCGCCGCCAAGAGACTTCCGGGCGGCCATATCATAAATTTCCAAAACGGGCAAATCACTTTTCGCAAATACTGGGATTATGTCTATGGCGAAGAATCCTCTCAGCCGCTTCCGGAATTGATCGATGAGGTCGATGCCCTATACCGGCAAATTATCAAGAAAAGAATTGGCCGGTCTCCCCAAATTATATTGCCGCTCTCCGGCGGCCTTGATTCCCGTTTTATATTGCACCACGCCCTGCGGGCCGGATTCAACCCGCACGCCTTTACCCACGGAATCAAGGGCTGTCTTGATTATAAGGTCGCCAAAGAGGTGGCTCGGGTCCTCAAATTGGACCATTTCCGTTTCATTGAAATCGATCCCCGCTGGATCGCTCAATATTCCGAAAGAATGATCTTTTTGTCCGATGGTATGATGGATAACAGCCCGGCCATTCTAATTGGCATCGGCGATCAATACGGTTTGCCGCCCGAATCAGCCGCGTTCATCAATGGTATATTCGGCGGGCCGACCAATTTCGGTTCCTCCTATTTTAAACCTTCCGATATCGTCAAAGATATCAGTCATGGTGAAAAATTGAAACGGATTAGATACACCCTCGGCGGCGATTTTATCGAAGAGGACTTCTTCCTTTCTTTCAATGACCAATGGCGGCAATTTTTAATAGACGAATATATGCCGTCAATCGAAAGAGAATTCGTTACCTGCGAAAATATTTCCCCCTGGTACTGCAATCAAAAGGATATGTTTTTTATCAAGAATCGCCTGGCCCGCTACATGAATCAGGTCGATTGCAACCGTTTTTACTGGCATGATCACTTTGCCCTGGCCGATGATGACCTGGCCGATTTCTATGTCAAACTGCCGGCTCGCCTGAAACCGGGGCGCGTTTTCATGCGGGAATATTTCCTGGCGAAACTGCCCGATTTGGCCCGGATTACTTACCAGGGAACCGGGGTCAATCTCTATGAAACACGGTCTGATTTAAGCAAAAAGTACGAGGCTTTCCGGGGCAAGACGCGCCATTATCTGGAGCGCCTTTCGGCCGGCAAACTGATTTTATATAACAAGAAGAATTATCATCATTACAATCAATGGTACCGCGCCTGCCCAGAAGTCCGCGATTTTTATGAAGGGATCCTGCTGGACGAACGCACCCGCCGCCGCGGATACTACAATATGTCGTATCTGGAAATGCTTTTGAAAAAACAGCGACGAGGGGCGCCGGGGGCCGGCCATCTATCCTATCTGCTGGGATTCGAGCTTTTTAATCGTCTATTTGTTGATTAGGCCGCTCCAGCGCCTGTTTGCCGGTGCACCTAAAAATAGCCTTGCGCATTAGAGCATCCATCGCATCCACCAGCGGCACCAGGCAATCGGTCTGACCGAAAAGAAGCGGGAATTCCGAACAACCGGAAATAATCGCCTCCGCCCCGTTCAATAACAGCCAGTTCATGGCCAGAAGCATTTTATCCCGCGCCGGCTGCTGATAACCGGCCTTGATGCCATCCGGAGCATAAAGCGCCCCCATGACATATTTCTCTTGAATATCATCGGGAAGAATCAGCGCCTCCAGACCGGCCTTCCGCAACGCATTCTGAAACAATTCGGTCTTTATTGTTCCGGTCGTTCCCAGAACGCCGATTTTGCGGGCCTGCGGGGCACGATGTTTAATCTGCTCGAGCGTCTCCTCGACCGCACTCAATATTTCGCATTTTATTTGGCTCCGCAGATCGTCGATATAATGATGCGATGTCACGCACCCCAAAATGATCAAATCAACGTCATTTTTTTCAAGAAGGCGGGCCGAATCCAATAGCGGCGGATAGGAGCTGGGCCCCTCTTTCAATATGGCTTTGGTTCGATCCGGGATAGTTGTGTTGGAATAAACGAGGGTTTCAATATGGTCCTGGTCGACCAGCACCGGCGTAAGTCTTATTATCCGTTCAAATAAAACCGCCCCGGCTTCGGCTCCCATCCCCCCGATTATCCCCAGAAATTTCTTGCCGTTTTTCATGCACTCCCCATTGAATAGTGTCTAAAACATTTCTCTCGGATCCACTTTGGAAATACTGAAACGGTATTTCCCGGAATTCTCCTGAGGAATATTTTCGACATATTCAATGGAGTACTTAACCCGGGGGCCGAAAAACTTGGGTATTTCCCTCTCAAAAAATTGCAGAGTCGCGGCGCCGAACATTTCTCCTTTTACGATACGAAAAGTCACTTCGTTGATATTTTCCTGAATTAATTGCGCCTGCGCCACCCCCGGAGCATTGGCGATCAAATATATGGTCAACGCCGCCCCGGAGATCAGCTTCCCCTCCGGTGTCATAAGAAAATCGGTTACCCGTCCCCCCGATATCTTCATCAATGGCAATCCCCGCCCGCAGGAACACCTTTCCGCGACCGTGCTCCCGGTATCCTCGTTTTGATACCGAATAAAAGGCATTCCGAAATTGAGCAGATCGGTTATAAGAGTTTTGCCGACTTCGCCCGGTCCGGCCGCCCGGCCCTCTTTTATGAACTCCAGCAATAACGTTTCGGCGCAAATATGCAGGCCCGTATGTTTTTCGCATTCGGATGCTATGATACTGGTTTCGCGAGAACCATACCGGTCAAAAACCGGGCACTCGAATACATCTTCGATAACCGCCCGCTGGCTCGACTCAAGAACTTCGGCCGATGTTATTACGGCCCGCGGCCGATGATGATCCCGCGAACCGGTTTCTTTTAAAAATCGGGCAAAAAGGAAAACGGAATTGGCATAGGCGATATAAATATCCGGACGGAATTTCCTCAATTCCTTTTTGAATTGCACCAGACTGTCTCTGGTTATGCTGGAGGTATCGAGAATCAATCGGCGCTCCAGAAGAAAATTACGCAATCCGGCCTTGATCCCCTTCATGCCGGAGATATCCCCGCGATGCCCCCAGAGATGCGCGGTTTTCATACCGATATCCCAGCCGGCCCAGCGATTGTGGCGGAAAGTCGACGCCTCTCGCGAAAATATCCGCTCCTTGTCATGATAAAAATAAAGAGGGGCGCCGGTCGAACCGCCGGTTTTGTTCGGCTCCAGCATCTCATCCGGGAAATTGACAGCCCGCATCCTCTCCTTATTTTCCTGAATATCTTTTTTAGTGGTAATGGGGAGGCTTTGAATATCTTCAATTGCCTGTAGTTTTCGGGGATTAAAATTATGCTGATCGAATCGTTCCGTGTAGAACGGACAGTGCTCATACGCATGAATCAACAGCCGCCGCAGCCGTTCTATCTGCAGTTGCCTGATTCTTTCCGGCGATAAAAACTGGGATACCTCCAGCTCCGCCAGATGACGGCGGGCGCTCGAACCGATCCGCATCGTTTCCAGCGGATAGACTATATGCTTAACGAAATTCCGGTATAAACCGCCCATAATCGATATTCTCATTCATAGTCTAGTTTTTTATACTTTATGATAAATTTGAGCCTTTTGATTTCTTCCGCATCGAAAAAGCGGAAAATATAAAGAAGAATCGGGAAGCTTAAGCCGATCCCGCTCTTGATTATTACATCCATCCAGAGCGAGCCGGTTTCAATATTGTAGCCGAGGAAAAATATGGCAAAAGCGGTCCCGAACAAAATGATTAGTCTCCGCCACTCCATTTCAATCTTATAAAAACGATTGGAAAAATAAAAAGTCATTGCGGCTTTGAAGATGAAACAAATCAGCGTGGCGATGGCCGCTCCCCAGATATTGAACGGTGGAATCAGCAGAAAATTCAGGGCCAGATTCAGAATACCGTTGGCCACGTTGGTATATGCCATATACTTGGTGGCCTTCTTCATCAGGATCCCGACGCTGAAATGATAGTGAAACGAAAAAATGATATACGCCAACACCACTATCGGCACCACCTTATAGGCCGACCAGAACGATTTATCGGCCATGAACATTATGGCCTCCTTGGAAAGAAGCGAAATAAATAATCCGACCATTAGGGAGGCGGCGCAGAAATAAGTGAAAATTCTGGCGAATATCTTTTCATATCCCTCTTTGCCGAAATATTCCATCCGGCGCGGCCCCCAAATCTGAATAAAGGGCGAGGTCACGAATTGATTGATTAAAGTCCCGAATTTGTACCCCAGCGAATATAATCCCGTCATGGTCGTATTGTCATAATGATTGATAAAATAGCGGTCGGAGGCCTGTACTATATAGGCCGATATATTCGAAGGTATCAGCGGCAGACCGAATTTCATCATCTCTTTCAAAACGGCATAATCGATCCGCACCTTGGTCTCTATCAGGGTGCGAATATTCATGATAACCACGAATACCAGTTGCGCCAGAAGGTTGGAGAGAAGGATACCATAGACCCCCGTCTTGGCAAAAACGACAAAATATATATTCAGCCCCAAATTGATAACCGTCATGGCGACCTTGGTGATCATATATTCTAAAGACCGTTGCTGAACCCGCAGGTAGGCGTAGTTAATCGGAAGAATCATTCCGGTCGCCAGCGACAGCAACGCGACAACGAAAAGATTGGAGTATTGGGGCGATTCCAGTACTATTTTGGAAAAAAATCCGGAAAACGGCAGCAGGACGGCGGTGATGGCGACCGTCAACGCACCGTAACCGAGGACGGCCGTGCTGATAACCCTTTTTCGGTCCGATTCATTCTCGTAATCAAAATAAAAACGGCTGACCGCCGCTTCGAGCCCGAATCCGATCACCAGTGAAATAATGCTGGTGGTCATATAAATAAGTTCCATTATCCCGTAATCGGCCGGGGTAAGAAACCGGGTGTAAACCGGCAACATCACAAATCCCACCACCCGATCCAGCACATTCGATAATCCGTAAACCATCGAATGGCGGGCAATTACCTTGGCTTCTTTTGTCACCGACTGGGCCATATCCTGTTGCCGCTTGCCTTTATGAAATAATATTACGATTACCGGGAATATACGCCGCCCGGCTCGCCCAATATAAATTGTTTATCGGCAATTTCAACTTTTCTTTTTTGAGGCTTATTCGAACGGATTGGCCGGGGGGAACGCGTCGCCGCCAATAAAAAGGGCCCGTTGCAGATTCAATCCGCAAGGGCCCATTATTATATCCGGCCGGGGTAACTACCAGCAAATCAGATCGCCGCCGTCTTTGTATTGGGCGTTTATGATATAAGCAACATCAAGCATATTCAAGATGCCGTTCCTATCCACATCCGCAGTCACATTGGAATTCGGAGCCTCTCCGCTTCGATATAGGTACTTTATGAAATAGGCCACATCAATAATGTTGACAATTCCGTCGCCGTCGACATCTCCACAGACCACCCCGCAGGTATCACAAGCAGCACTGCTGTCCCCCGCGGTTTTTGCCAAAACCAATACAGGCGACCCCGAAATTGCCGAAATTTGGGCCGTAATAATCGTGCTATCCTTATCTTTTTTGGCTTTAATAACGAAATTGTTATAGGCGGTTGAATCGGATGTCATTCCCGACTCCCACCAATATGTAACCGGCGCACTGACGATACCATTCCCCCCGGTCAGTCCGGAGACCACCGATTTGCGGTAATTATTGGTCACCTGAAGCGCCGCCCCCGGAACAGGAAATCCGTTATTCCCCAGTACCTTCACTCTTAAAATTCTCTGGAGTCCCAATTCATTCAGGCCGCGGGTGGTGCAGGATATCACAATATTGGTATCCGAGGCTCCATTCTGATAGATTTCGTCGCGGACGAAATTATCGGAAGAATTAAAATCATTGCAGAATTGGCCGACATGAAAAGTCTCCGGACTATACGACGGCGTCAGAAAGCGAAGCGTATCCCCGTAAATTGTTATTCCCCTGGCCCCGCCGTTTATTTCTCCGAATTTGACCAGAATGTTGTCGCTCTCGATCCGATTATAACGAAAGATTAAAGTCGTATCGGGAATATCAACCTGATCGAAACAAACCGCATATGCGGTCACTCCGGCATTTAAGGACTTCACGCGAAAAGTATTATTCTCGATTAAATTAAACGAATTAATGCCGCCGTATGTCCCGTCGAAAGTATATCTCAGCGCCGAGATGGCTTTGCCGTATGATGTGGTGGCGGTAGTATTATCACCGGTCCCGATGACGGTATTATTGTGAAAATGAACATAACTGCAATCGTTCCTCATCCGGACCGCATGGAATTCGGCGTGGTTCTCATCATATTCGGTGTTCGGCCCCTCATGCGTATCGATATAATTATTGAATACTTCCACAAAGGCCCGGCCGTTTCCTCTCGCGGTTTCGAGAAGAAGCCCTCTTCCCCCGCCATGAATTGTTCCTGACGTAATCGTATTATTGTATATTTCCGATCCCGGGCCCACTCTTTGAAGCGCGATCCCGAAAGGATTGGCCGAGGAAGCGCAGGTCCCGCTATAACTGGTATACCGCAAATTACGGGCGTCAATATTGATATTGTTATTATAAATCTTGACTACCGCATAATTGGTCAGGGAACCGGTCGTGCTGGCGACTCTTATCCCGGCATGCGGCGCATTCGTGATTTTAATATCGTGAATCTTGATATTGCAGATATGCCCATTATCCGCGGCATAGTTGGTATCATATATCACCTGGCTGAAATTCATAATAATGGCGTCGAATTGGCAGCGGCTGTCGTAATAATCGACCCGGCTTAAATACTGACCGCCCGAAATCTCGAAATCATACCCGCTACCCAAAATACATTTGCCGTTGTACCCCCCGGCCACCATACTGACATTCTTTACTAAAATGTCCTCCCCTCCAAAAATCATACAGGTGTTTTCAGAATTATTGGTATCGTCATTTCGCGGCGACTTGCAGATAATCCACCCCCCGTTGATCGTCACATTATGAGCCGGATAACTGCTTTGACTCATGATGGCAATTCCCTCAAAATTGCTTCCGCCGCCGGCCGCGAATTCAATCGTATCATTGACCAGATTGAGCAGCCAGCCGTTGATCGGATTTTGGTAATCGGGATTGAATCTGATTCCATCGGTCAATGATGTCAGGCGAGTACCGGCGATGGTGATGGTGTCGATAGCGTCGCTTGTGTGTTCGCTTTGATTAATAGCGCGAGGTAAAGAAGTGATATTTAATTGCCCGGAAAATACTGCCGTCGCACAAAGAAGTAGGCTGAATACGACAATCCCCGTCTTCATTCCGCATCTCCTTCCCTGGACACGCTGCTGATGCGGGCGTTTTTTTCCAAATCGCCCGATAGCTGCCAAAACCGCTGCAATGCCTCAGGTTCTGTAAAAAGTCCGTTTTAGACCGTTAGCAGTAAAAAAGGCGTGACCAAAAAGGCGGTCGGAAATGTCTCCTACAAAGGGCGGGTACTGTGAGGACCTACCAGCGTTGTTTCATTCTTTCATCGAAGAGTCGATACTCTTCTGGCGCTTAAGATAAGGAATCAAATATATAATGTCAATAAAATAATCCCGCGAAGCCGCATAAAATCAATAAAAACGGCTCCCTAATCGCATCATTCCTATCAAATATAGAGAGAATAAATTCCGGCCGCAATTTCTTATCAGTCTATCAGGCGGAATGAAGATTTCGCGTCATCTTCGTGACGGATTTCATCGACCGGTTCCTTTTTTCCCTGCCCGGCATAAAGTTGATTGGGCGCATTATAGACAATGCCGTCGCCGGAACCGATATTTTTGTAAGCGTGAACCACGCCGGGAGGTATGATGGCCGTCATTTTATTATTTTCACCGACATCAATTTTGAAAAATTTACGAAAGGTCGCGGAGTTTTTACGATTATCCCAGAGATATAGTCGAAAAGTCGAGGGACCGATAAAGGCGAAATAATCGGATTGGCTGACATGCTCATGCGGCCCGCGCGCCACGCCCGGCTTGGTCAAGGAGACATAAGCCATCACGGGCTGATTTGCGCCGGTGATTTCATCATGGCGAAACAGCTCGATCAGCCAACCGCGATCGTCGTTAAATTGCCTTAGCTCTTTTAAAATAACCCCGTCAATCTCACATTTCATAATTTCATTATTTCTCCATTTTGCACAAAAAATTTCCTTAACGACTCCCGCCACTCCGGCATTATGTTCAGCCCCGCCTTTTTCAAGCGGCGGTTTTCCAAAGCCGAAAAATGGGGACGAGGCGCCGGTCGAGGAAATTCCGAGGTATGGCATGGCGCCACCGCGACATCCATATCGGCCTCTTCAAAAATCGCCCGCGCCAATTCATACCAGGTCGTCACCCCCTCCGAGGTGCTGTGCACAATCCCCCGAATATCGCTATCCAAAAGCCATCCGGTCTGTTTGACTATATCCATCGTCCAAGTCGGATTGCCGAATTGGTCATTCACGACTTTTAGGGCGGCGATTTCGGAAATTTGCTTCCTCTTTTCTATTTGATCCTTCCCCAATTTCAGCATGGTCTTGACGAAATTTTTCCCCTGAGCCCCATACACCCACGCGATCCGCATAATGATATAATTTTGAAGATACTCCGCCACCCACCTCTCTCCCTCCAATTTGCTCTGGCCGTAGACGGTCAGCGGATGGGGTGTATCGGTTTCAACATAAGAGGTGTCTTTGGTCCCGTCGAAAACATAATCAG
>CALMKK010000013.1 GCA_937867135.1 uncultured candidate division Zixibacteria bacterium | reverse complement strand
ATTCCCCACCAAGTCATCATACACCAAAACGGCCTGGATTTATCGCACGACCACCAGCGAGTACAATCACATTCTCTCCGGATGGGATCATAATAATCTGACTACCGGCGGTCATGGCCTGCGGGTTACGGCCGATCAGCGTCTGAGCGCGGGACAGAACGGTGACTGGCGCATAGTCCAGACGCCAGCGGGAACGATTGTTTCCAACCGCTGGTATTTTGTGGCTGTCACATACAATTATTCCACGGGTGAGATGGATCTTTATCTTGACGGAATCCTTGTGAATAGTGCAATCGCGCCAAGCAACGAGCGCGATGTCACGGATCCGAGTGTTCTGGTAGGGGCGACTCAGGGAGCCTTTGCCTGGAAAGGAAAAATCGACGATGCCCGCATATATAATTTCCCTCTTACACCGCCGCAAATAGCAACCCTCTTTACGGCCAACGGCGCGAACCGTATTGTCCCGCAAGAGACCCAATTAGGGGAAATTTGGCAGGCTCGGGTTAC
This sequence comes from uncultured candidate division Zixibacteria bacterium, assembly GCA_937867135.1. GTDB lineage: Bacteria > Zixibacteria > MSB-5A5 > GN15 > PGXB01 > UNRQ01. The sequence continues at coordinate 9,480 of CALMKK010000013.1, read as the reverse complement.
TCCATATTCCGCTACCGAGGCCGGCACCCCCTGGGCAACGAATGATGTAATTATCGGCAATCCCAATCGCCCGCCGGTCCTAGCGGCAATCGGGGCCAAATCGGTTTCTGAAGGGCAAAATCTAAATTTCAATATCTCAGCTTCCGACCCTGACGGCACCATCCCGATTCTGGCAACGTCGACGCTTCCAGCCAATGCTACTTTTACCGATAATGGAAATGGCACCGGGACCTTTAATTTTAATCCCGATTATTTTCAGGCCGGATCATACAATATCTCCTTTATTGCCTCCGACGGTTCCCTTGCTGATTCGGAGATTGTCGACATCACCGTTCTTAACACTAATCGTCCGCCGGTCCTGGCCGCCATCAGTGCCAAAACCGATACGCTTGGGAATACCGTCACATTTTTGGTAATCGCAAGCGATCCCGATAATGAAATTGCGACCCTTACGGCCGCCAATCTTCCTCTGAACGCCGGGTTTACGGACAATGCCAATAATACCGGCTCTTTTACATTTACTCCGTCGCCATCACAGTCGGGGACATTCAACATTCAATTTCTGGCCACCGACCCATTTTCAGCGACCGATTCTGAAACCGTATTTATTACGGTCGTGGATACCAGCGGCCCGGCCAATTGGATTGCCACGATAAATGTCACCGGTGAGACAGCGGGAAATGCCATTGTGACTGCCAGCGCCGTAATCGGGATGGGTGATGAAAACGCGGTGTCGTACGCCGCTCCCATGCCACCGGAATATACGGCTTCAATTCAACTCTGGCATTCGGGATATGACGGTCCTTATTCTAAAGACATTCAGAAAAAGGGTGATAATTGCTATTTCTGGACGATTGAAGTCGACCCTCACGGCAATGCCTCCCCCCCCACTCCGGCCCGATGTGCCACAATTTCCTGGAACCCGACGGAATTAAGCCCGGATAGACACTATGTTTTGCACGAAGGATTAGATCCTTCCGGGCCGGTTGTAGTGGCTGATATGCGCACGACTTCATCCTATCAGGTTTGCGACATTCAAACCCTTCATTATTATACTATCCATTGGGAGGACGATAGTTGCGCCGGTACTGTTTTTGCCGATATCGCCCTTAATGCCGGGTGGAATCTGGTTTCAATCCCTGTCCAACCGAAAGATTCATCACTCTTGGCCCTGTTTCCATCGGCTCAGATCGCCTACGGGTACAATGATCAATATTTTGAAGTCAACAAGCTCTTACCTGGACAGGCGTATTGGATAAAGGTCCCAACAGCCACAGCGGTCACTTTCACGGGCCAGCCAATTACCGGCATCACGGCGACGCTTACTCCGGGATGGCACCTGAGCGGGGCCGCGAATTGCACCGCCACCCCACTAACAAATCCGAGCGGTCTAATAACGGCCGCCTATGGATTCAATGGAGCCTATCAGGCGGCCACACAATTTGCTTCGGGGCAGGGATATTGGGTGAATGTGAGTTCTACATGTGATCTGACTGTCACCTGCGGCATATTGAAAGAATATGCTTTCGGGGTCCCTGACAGTCGGGCCAAATTAATTACTCTTCATGCTCAGGGGGCCGACCTGGGCGGCGTCAGCAATTCCGACATCGTTCTCGGGGTCGGCTCTGGCGAACAGACTTTTCCGGCACCACCCGATGCCCCGCAGTACTCAGTTAAAATGGAACTGTATCGCGCGGGGTGGAAAGGACCTTATTTCGAAGATATTCGTTCAGAGGATATTGACAAAGAATCCTGGATTGTCGCCCTTAACACTCGCGGCAACATGCCGTCCCAATCAACTCAGGAGATCAGATTGAGCTGGAATACCGATCAAATGGGTAACGATATTTACCAATTGCGGACCGGCTCCGATGAGGGCGGTACGATTTTGGTCGAAGATATGCACTCTGTTAATGAATACAATCTGAAAGCATTGGACGGCGTTCAATATTTTACCGTAGTCCGCAAATCCGGTTCGGATCTTCTGCCGGGTAATTTTGTCCTGGAGCAAAATTACCCTAATCCGTTCAACCCGACAACGACAATTGAATACTCACTCCCCAGATCGGCCGAGGTACATCTGGCCATTTTCAATACGCTGGGCCGGAAAGTCAAGGAAATCGTGAATGGGACACAGGCGGCGGGGAATTATCGGGTGATTTGGGATGGAACCGATGGCTCCGGTTCCCAGGTGTCGACCGGAATTTATCTCTATCGGATGCGGGCCGGTGATTTCGTTTCTTCGAAAAAAATGCTTTTAATGAAATAAGTAATCAGAATAACTGTCAAGAAAGGACAGCGCTGCAAGCGCTGTCCTTTTTTTGCTATTTATAGAAAGTATCGATATTGTCTGGATCATTGTCCTGTTCAAAGCCCTTGAGTTCACTTTCCTGTTCCTTGGCTTTGGCCTTTTTATCCTTCCATAATTCAACCGCACTTTTAAAATAGGCTCTACCCCATTTGATCCAAATGATCGCCCCGGCGCATAAAAACCAGAAAAGGCCGGCCCAGAAAGTTTTAAAGATAATCAGAAATACTACCCCGGCCCAAAGATAGAAGCCGAGAATCAAAATAAGAGAAGCGGGCAGAATCAGGTACCTATACCAGCCGACCGGCCGGAAGCGGCGTTCCGCATCCATTTCCGCCTGCAAAAGCCGCCATTTTTTTTGAAGGCGAAGATAATACCGGCGAACATAATACAACAGCATGAAAAGGGCTGTCACAATTATAAGAGCCAGCCAATCATTTCGACTCATGTAGATAAGAAGCATTTGTTCTTTTCCTAATCCGCAGAAATTAATTCGGTCTTTTCGCCATGTTTGTCAAAATACTACAATCTCAATCAAATATGTGTCAATATGCCGCTCGAGAACTCATTTGGTATGTCAAGATTCTATTAAATTCCAATCTATTTAAGCTAAAATTGTTAAAAGATTCAACATTGAACTAAAGTTGCGCGCTTTTTTTCGGAAATACCCCCTCAAGGCGGACGCTTGTACCTTTCCAACCCCAAATGCTATTGTCCCTTAAGGCTTTGTCCGCCGGACGGCACGCTTTTTGGATATAAGCCATCGGCTAGATAAAAATATCCGGGAATTATAAGGAGGAATTAATATGCAGGGCTCTTTAAATCACGGCACTCTGAGATGGGTGAAGATTACGTTTGCCGTGAGCCTGATTTTGTGTTGGTCTCTGATTTCTTCGAGTCTTCTGGCCGGAGAGGGTGGCCTGACGGCTGAAACCGCCAGTCCGAATTCAATAACGCTGTCGTGGACAGCGCCAGGTGATGACAGCACCGTGGGAACAGCGGCGCAGTACGATTTGCGTTATTCCACCGCCACCATAACCGATGCCAATTGGAATTCCGCGACCCAGGCCACGGGCGAACCGACGCCGCATGTGGCGGGTACGGCCGAGACATTTACAGTGTCCGGCCTGCAACCAAGCACCAATTACTATTTTGCGATTAAAGCCGCCGATGACGCGAGCAACTGGTCGGTTCTTTCTAATGTAATTGCCAAAGCGACGACAAGTGAAATAACACCGCCCACCGCTATCGCCAATTTAAGCACCGGTGCGGCCACATCAACCACTGTCGTCCTGAATTGGACCGCTCCGGGTGATGACAATCTGACCGGAACCGCCACCACTTATGATGTCCGCTATTCCACGGCGACCATAACTGAAGCCAATTTCGCCGGCGCCACTCAGGCAGTCGGAGAGACGGCGCCCAAAGTTGCGGGAAGCGCCGAAACATTCACCGTGTCCGGTTTAAGTCAGAACATTACTTATTATTTTGCAGTTAAAACCGCCGATGAAGTCCCCAACTGGTCGGCCCTTTCCAATGTGGTGAGCAAAGCGACATCGCAAGAATCGACCCCGCCTTCTACCATCGCCACTTTGACGGCAGTATCATCAACGGCGTCTTCAGTGACTCTAAACTGGCGGGCACCCGGCGATGACGGCGACGTCGGCACCGCCTCGCAGTATGATATTCGATATGCAACAGCCGCTATAACCGACGCCAACTGGAACAGCGCCACGCAGGTCACGGGCGAACCGGCGCCGCAGATTGCCGGCACTACCGAAATATTTACGGTTACCGGTCTGCAGTCAAGCACAGTCTATTACTTTGCCGTCAAAACCGCCGATGAGATTCCCAATTGGTCAGGTTTGTCAAACATAGCCAGCCGCCCAACTTCCACAGAACAAAATCCGCCGGCGGCCATTGCCAATTTGGCCACAGGAACAACAACAGCCACCTCGGTTGTATTGAACTGGACAGCTCCCGGTGACGACGGCAGTACCGGCACGGCGACCCAGTATGATATTCGATATTCAACGGCAGCCATAACCGAGGCTAATTTCGGCGGGGCTTCACAATTGGTCGGCGAACCATCACCAAAAGTGGCCGGAAGCGCCGAGACCTTTACCGTGACCGGTTTAACCTCGAGTACAACCTATTATTTTGCCATTAAGACTGCGGATGAGGTCCCCAATTGGTCGCCAATTTCGAATGTTCCGAGCAGGACGACATTGGCGGAAAATATTCCACCGGCTACTATTGTTGATCTGGCGACGGGCAATGCCACCAACACTTCAATTGTCTTAACTTGGACCGCGCCCGGGGACGATAGTGTAAATGGCCGTGCTACTTCTTATGATATCCGCTATTCGACAGTAGCCATAACAACCGCCAATTGGAACTCGGCCACGCAGGTCACCAGTGAACCGGCGCCGAAAAGCTCCGGTCTCACTGAGACTTTTACTGTTACCGGTTTGCAGAATGGTACTACATACTATTTTGCCATTAAGACCGCTGATGAAGTTCCCAATTGGTCGGGCCTTTCCAATATAGCCAATAAATCGACATTGGACCAGATTGCTCCCGCCTCCATTCAGGATTTAAGTGCTATCCCGGGTAATAATGCCGGCGAAATAACTCTTTTCTGGTCGGCGACCGGCGATGACGGCTATACCGGTCTCGCGGCATCCTATCAATTGAAATATAGCTCGTCGCAGATAACGGATGCCAATTGGAACAGTTCACAGACTTATGCCAATCTCCCGGCTCCCCTGGCCGCAGGTAATTTACAGACCATTACTATGGCGGGCCTGGTGCCGGGCCAGGCTTATTATGTTGCAATGAAAGCCTGTGATGACGCCGAAAATGTATCGACGCTGTCAAATGTAATTTCCTGCACGGCAAAAGAAGGAACGCTGGCTGACAATGAATATCAGGCCCAGCCGATCAGCCCGGTTTACGGGGAACTCCTGCATTCTTCACAGCCGACTTTAGTGGTGAAGAATGTCAATGCCTTAACTTCGAACAGCTATTCCTTCGAAGTTGCCGCGGATTCTTTCTTTATCGATATAATCGCTCTCTCTCCCCCTGTCCCTCAGGGGGAGGGGGCGGTTACCTCCTGGAAAATTCCGGAGCAATTGACAGCCCATCAAATTTATTATTGGCGGGCCAAAGCCAATACTTATCCCTACAGCAAAATCACCAGTTTCGCCGTGGAGCCGACCACTCATGCTTACCCCAATCCGTACAATCCGGCTGTCGCCGCCAATATCACTTTCACGGATTTACCTGACGGGGCGGATTTGATTTTGATGACCGTCTCCGGCTCGACAATCCGGGAATGGAGCGATATCACCAATAGCGAATTGACATGGGACGGTACCAATCAATCCGGGAAGGCGGTCTCCGCAGGTACTTATCTCTGGTTTGTCCGCAACTCCGAAATAAAGGGAAAATTGGTGATAATCAAATAAGCGGCGCTCGGATCCATCTGCATGTCATACTTCTTAATATCCCACTCAACGAGTGGGTTTTGTCGTTTGTGCTAACAAATTGACATCTTAATTACAAAAAAAATGGCGGCCTTAGGACCGCCATAAAATTGCGAGCAAAATATAAATTATTACTGCCCATTGCTTACCTGCGCTTCCAACCGATAGCGGCGATAAATACGGGCATATTTGCCCTCTTCACGCGCAATCAATTCGGCATGGTTCCCCGATTCGGCCACCCGGCCGTCCTCGAGAACATATATGCGATCGGCGCGCTCAAGCGTATCGGGCCGATGCGTAATTAAGACGGCCGTCATCTCCGGCATCACTTCATGGAGACGTTCCCACAACGCCGCTTCGGTGCGGGAATCAAGAGCCGAGGTGCAGTCATCAAGAATCAATATTTTCGGTTTCCCGACCAGGGCGCGCGCCAGTGCCAGCCGCTGTTTTTGACCGCCCGAAATCGACATCCCGCGCGTTCCAATCGACGTATCCAATCCTTTCGGAAACGTGGCAATTTCGCTTTTCAACTGCGATACATCGAGCGCCCAATCTATCAATTCCTCGGAGATGTTGTCACGTCCGAAGACAATATTATTGCGCACGGTATCGCTGAAGAGAACCGGTTCCTGGGGAACATACCCGATATTACGGCGCAGGTCCTCCAGACGGAATTTCTTCAGATCATGACCGTCGAGCATGATCTCGCCCCCGCTGGGATCGACCAGTCGAGGAATCAAATTAACCAACCATGATTTCCCCGACCCGACCTTGCCGACCACGGCAATCGTTTTCCCGGCCTCGACCTCAAGCGAAATATTGTCCAGAATCTTTCTTTCCGAGCCGGGGAAAGAAAAACTGACATTCTGAAAGCGAATGTGACCCTTTATATTTCCATTGGCAGGAATGGTTCCGGTATCAGTCACCAGAGGCCGCATTTTTTCCAGTTCCACCAGACGATCAATCGAGACCGCCGACTGCCGGGCCTTAACCAGAAACTGCCCGATATCGAACATCGGGAAGACCAGCCAGACCACATAATAGACAAAAGCCACCAATTCACCCGGGGTCAATTTGGAATTTATCACGGCCAGACCACCCACCACCAGCACTATAACGATTACTGATTGCCAGATATAACCGTACATCGATTCCACAATAGCGGTGGTTTTGACCGCGGCGATTTCGGCTCCTCGCCGATCCTGAAGAGCGGACTCGAACTTATTCTTCTGAGCCTTTTCCTGAACATAGGCCTTGACCACTCTGATACCGGAGAAGCAGGCTTCCATGACATCGTTGAATGATGAAATCTTCTTCTGCAGATGATCATACCGCTTATCCAGCAGAGTCGAGGTTTTGAAAAATATATAAACCAGGATCGGCAGCGGCCCGACCGACCAGAGGGTCAGCATCGGATTAATGGTGGCCATCATTATGACCGAGACAATCACCATCAAGAGCGCTTCATAGAAGCGAAAAATTCCCGAACAGGCGAACCATGACAGTTTTTCCGCAACATCATCGGTCATGCGGGTCACCAGATCGCCGGTGCGAAAACGGTTGAAAAAGTCGGGCCCTTTCAGGGTCACTCCGTTGAAAGCATCCTGGCGGAACAGCCATTCCATTTTTTGATTCATCCAGGCCCGATGGGCCTGGACAAAAGTATAGACAATGGTCGCCACCAGACCCAGCGTGAAGAAGGCCCAGCCAAAAGTCGCCCCAACCGAAAGGCCCAGATCCTTTCCGATGGCCACGGTGGCCATGGCAAACCAGTTATTCGATACCTGACCCGATTTTATATAATCGACGGTAAATTCGATCAGGCGCGGAATAAAAACCTGCAATATCCTCTGCACCGGCGTAAGGAAAATCAGCACTGCCAGAACATACCAATAGCGCCGGTAATATTTCCAGAACCATTTTGTTTTATCCCACATTGGCCATCACTCCGTTCCGATTTTTGAACTGCAGGTGGAACAGTTTCGAATAGTATCCATTCTGCAAAATCAAATCGGTATGCGTTCCCCGTTCTATAATCTCGCCCCGCCGGATTACCAGAATCTGATCGACATCCAGAATCGTTGCCAGACGGTGCGCAATAATGAGCGATGTTCTTCCCGCCATAAGGCGCCGAAGCGAAGTTTGAATGGTTCGTTCAGTCTCCGGGTCAACCGAACTGGTGGCTTCATCCAAAATCAAGACATCCGGATTCACCACCAGGGCCCGGGCGAATGACAATAATTGCCTCTCGCCGCGGCTGAAATTGGAGCCCTTTTCGGAAACTTCGGTCCGGTACCCTTGCGGCAGGCGGCGAATAAAGCGGTCTGCTTCAACCGTCATGGCCGCATCGGTTATCATTGCATCATTAAAATTCTCGGTCTCCAGCGCAATATTGGAGCGGACATCACCCGGGAATAGAAATATATCCTGCAACACTAAGGCAAAGCGGCACCGCAACTCCTCCTGCGAAATCTTTCGAATGTCTATTCCATCAACCATAATTCTTCCCCGCTGAGGGTCATAGAATCTCAGCAGGAGTGATATTACGGTCGATTTCCCGCCACCGGTTACGCCGGCCAAGGCCACCCGTTTGCCGACCGAAATTTCAAATGTCGCATTTTTCAGCGCAAAATTGCCGTCACCGGTGTATGAAAACGAGACATCCTCGAATTCAATTCCCCGGCTCAATTTTGGCCAGGTCACCGGATGAATCGCCTCCGGCAGTTTTTCGTTAGTGGCCAAAAGCGAAAAAATCCGTTTGGCCCCGGTCATCGCTTTCTGAATATTACCGAGTTGTTCCGAAATCCTGTAAATCGGATCAAAAGCCCGCCAGATAAGGATAATAAACATGCCGATCACACCGACCGTAATCACGCCTTGTCCCGACCATTTTATGCCGTAATACAGAACCAGTGCAATCATTACATATTGCAGCAGGAAAACGGTATTGAAAAAGAAACCGGATCCCATATGCACCACAATATCATTGTGGAATTTCAGCCGGTTGGCTTCATTCAATCTGTTCCGGGCATAATCACCCCGATGAAATATCTGAATAATTGACATTCCATGAAGGAATTCGGTCAGGGTGGCGGTCACTTCGGCCATTTTTTTGCGCAGGTCCAAAAAATACGGCGTGGTGATACGTTGATAGACATAGATGAGGACCAGCATTATCGGAAGCATCGCCATCAAAATCAATGTCAGCCGCCAGCTATAATAAAACATGACCCCGAAAACGCCGGCCGCCAGGATCAAATCGCCCAATAATAAAACAACCGTATTGGTGAAAAGCAGGCGGAGCGATTCGGTATCCGATTCCACCCGCGCCATGAGACGTCCCACCGGATGTTTATCATAGAATGAAACATCGAGCGATAATATATGATGAAACAGGCGTCGTTTCAATTCGACCATGACATCCTGTCCGATTATCTCCAGTTTAAGGCGCTGGAAATATTGCAGCACCAGAGTGACGCCCTGGCTCAGGGCGATAATCAGAACCGTAATCAAAAGGCCGTGAATATCATTATTCTTAATGTTTACATCGAGAGCGCGTTTCAGCAAAATCGGCCAATAAATCGACAGGGCGGTCGCTCCCATTAATAGTGCAAAACAAAATGACAGGCTCCGATAATGCGGGTGCAAAAGCGGAATCAAGTTTTTGAACGCTTGACGGTAGCT
>CALMKK010000012.1 GCA_937867135.1 uncultured candidate division Zixibacteria bacterium | reverse complement strand
AGGAGCCGGAACCGCCGCCGGCGGGGCACTACCGGCTTTATGCTTTTAATGGTATGAGTGCAAATGGTTTATTGATGTCAATCGATATTCCAGCCGATACCATTGTCGATTCGGTGCGGCTGGATTATTCCGGCGGATTTATTTTTGTCACACCCGACGGGGAACGTTTGCTGGTGATGCGCAACTATGATTATAATACTGCCATCGAGACATATCGGACAACGGACCTTGCTCACATCGAAACCTCAGCACAATATGGATTTTATTACTTCGATGGGGGTGACAATTATGGCATCTTTGCCAATCAAAACGTTTGCTTTATCGATCCGGTGACATTAATACCAATAGATACCATTGTTCAGGCAGGCATGAAAGGCTATTTGGATACGGTTACCAATCAGTTCTTTATCGGCGGGGCAAATGCCACCATATATAAGATTGATTGTGAAACCCATACCATAGCCGATTCCTTCACAAACATGTATGGCGGGAATATCATGGATCTGGCCTATAACCGATTGACCAATGATATCTATTATTTCACTCCTGTTTATATTGACCTAACACTGTTTGTGCAATATAGTTGCGACCTCGATTCTGTTATGAGCATTACCTATCTGAGAGGTTTTACGGGGAGTATTGAGGTTGCACCCGACTGCAAACGGGTCTATGTTACCGACGGCGGGAACGGCATGCGGGGCGTGATACCGCCGGGTCAGATATGGGTCTTTGACGCCCTGACTCATAATGTGCTGTCCTGGATTCCTAATTATATCGCATCTACAGGAAAGGTCATCCTGCCTCTCTTTGGTCAATTTGTCATTACGCCGGACAACAACCGGGCTTACGTCGGAGTAGCCGAGGGTGCGGGCGGGACGACACCAATACCGGTTGTAGATTTAAATATTAATAGAATTATTAAAACCGTAGTGCCGGATACTCTTTCTTTTACGCTGGGAGCCACCGCCCTGGTGTTGGGACCGGCGCCGGAATAAAATGGAGACGGTGTTATGAAGAAACTCAAGATGTTAACGGGGGCCATTATGGTTATGGCTTCTATGGTCTTTTCACTTTCCTGCGAGCGGGACTGTCCCACTTGCCCCAAACCGCCTCTTCAGACGTCGGAGCATATATTTTATGTTGGGGCTCTTGATGAGGGCGTAATAAAAACATTTTCGGCGGAAAAACGAATGTTCATCGATTCCATTCAGGTTGTCGTCGTGGGTCAAAGCCTTGCTCTGGATGTCGTTGGAAATGATGAAATGCTGGCAATATCAACGACGACCGAAGGCGTGAGAATGTATGATTTACGGACCCACAGAATAGCCTATAGCTTCCCGGATTGGAACAGCATGACCATTGATCCCCTTTGCCGGTATTTTTTAATCGCTAATGGGACGAATAATCATATAGAATTGAGACAGTTTGAGAATTTCGATCTTATTTTTACAGATACCATGTTCCTTTGGCCCGAATTCAGTTTCAACGGCAGTGATGTCGCCTACTCGCAGATATTTAGTTCGCCCACGACCACCTCAATCGCAAAAATATATAATATCGAATCCGACTCAGTGATTTATTCACGGCGTCTTTATTACGGGGGTCAGGAAATCACTATCTTTCAGACCCTTCCAGTTGTGCAATATAATAAGTTATTTTTTATTGGGGGAACTCCCTATCTGAACGCCGCTTTTGTGGTGGACCTGGACTCTGATACAGCGCGATTACTTATGCCCCTCGGCGAAGGTACCGGCTGGATGAAATCGGATATTGACGGCGAGCGAATTTTCATTGTGAATCACCCGGGCTTTTATGGGGGCGTAAGTCAAAAGATTTATGTCTATAGTGTCGCCTCAGAAGGGCAATTGGGGGTTATTTCCACCGCAGAAGTAAATCACGAGCCAGCCAGTATGGCTATCACGGCAGATGGACGATTCATGCTGACCGGCACTTCAAATCGAGATTGGCCGAATGTGGCCTTAGTCGACCTGCAGGATTATTCTGTGGTGGGTGCATACGATTTCAGTTATGATACCGGGGCCTTCATCCATCCCGGTTATGTCGCCACCAAAAAAATGATTAAATGGGAGAGATGAAAATGTATACTTTAAAAAATGTCGCGATCGCGGCTTTAATTATCTTGATATCTGCGTCATCTATTAAAGCCCAATATTATTATTATTCTGATAATAGGGAGATTCCTTTGACAATTGATTCAACCAAATTGCTAATTAAACCGGACTTATACAATTGGAACAGCGATGATTTTATTCAGGACTATGAAAGGATTGATTCGGTTATAGGTTTAAATCCTAATTATGACGGCTATATGGTAATATTAGATCAGGACCCCAATTGGCGGAGCGGAGATGTTGTGCGGCGGCGGTCTTGACACATAATTTTTCTGCTTTATTACAAATCATGTCTAAATTTAAAAGATATAATTCTATTGGAAATTGGTGCAGGGTGAAACACGAGTCAAAATCTTGCCATGCCGCTATTCTGTCTTCACAATATTAAGCACACGCCTCCCCAAACATTATCCCAATCTGCCGAGATTATCGGCCTTCTTTGACAACCGCAATCGTAAACCCGTCATACCCTTTGCTTCCCACCGTTTGCATGGCCGTGGCGGAGACGCGCGGTTCGGCGGCGATTAAAGCGTGGAAGCGGCGGATTCCGAGAACATTGGGGTCATCGCTTGAGGGATTGGCCACCTCCCCTTTCCGAATAACATTATCGGCAACAATCAGAGTGCCGGGGCGGGAGAGTTTTATCGACCAGGTGAAGTAGTCCGGGTAGGACGGCTTGTCGGCATCGATAAATATAAAATCGAACGGGCCGCGCTTTTCGGAAAAAAGGCGCGGCAGGGTTTCCAGGGCCGGGCCGAGGTGGAGTTCGACCTTGCCGGCCAATCCGGCCCGGGCGATATTGGCACGGGCGACGTCGGCATGTTTGGGGTCGCTCTCCAGCGTAATCAGGCGGCCATCCGGCGGCAGAGCCCTGGCCA
>CALMKK010000011.1 GCA_937867135.1 uncultured candidate division Zixibacteria bacterium | reverse complement strand
ACCCGGTAAATTCAATGGTTATGGTTTGGCCGTCTATTTTGCCTTCAAAGGCATCAGCATAAACGGAAACATCCTTGTCTCCGCACTTTATTGACAAAAATGATCCAAAGCTCAATTCGCTCGAGTCAATATCCTGATCCAGTTGAAGTTGGAAAGAGCCATGGGGAAGCAAAGACGGCGACAGCAACGTATCAATAGACAGTGAACCGGGGATATAGGTCAGGCTGAGCGGCGCGATAATTGTCACCGGAAATGATTGCGACCGCACGACTGTAATGGTATCACTCTCGAACAGATATTTCGAAGTTAATTGTACGATGATAGTATCAGAAATATGGGGAGTTAAATTATCGGTGTTCAAACTTGCTAATGTGCGAAGTGTTGACCCCGGCGCGATTTCTCTAAGGCCAATCTTATTAAAACATTCCACAGGACAAGAAACGAAGTAATCTGTGAGGACAACAGGCGCCAAGGGTGTCAAAAATCCCTTATTCATGACATCAGTTCGCAAAGAATATCTCTGGCCAATCATGATTGAATCAGGGACCGGGTCGTTGATTTTAAAATCAATGCCGTTGTATTGAAGCATGGCATGGGTCTCGATCGATTCGGCGGAATATGCCATGATGACGGCACCGGCTTCACCGTCGAATAGAATTCCTTTTGCGGCAAGGTCGGCTACGCCGCCCGCAAAATCCCCGGCGGCGGCCAATTCGGCTTTATTTAAACTGCCTTTATCGACTGAGATCTCCACCGGTGTCATAGCGGCATTGAAATCGGTTTTAAGATTTCCGTATTTATCGAACACCGTCAGGGTCGCCGGTCCAATCAGAGGATTGCCGACAAATTGGGTCGGCTGGATGCTGACTTTCAGGTTTCCCAATTCTCCCGGAATAATGTTAACGGAAGCCTCGCGGCTGACAGTATTAATTGCCGCTCTAAGCGCGGCTTCGCCGGCGCGAAATATATATTGATCGGAGGAACCGGTACCGTCGACAACCACGACATCATTAATAATCGGGGCGAACCCTCCCGGCGAGGTGCCGTCTCCGAGCAAGGAAATTATTATTGTACCGCCGACCGGATTTCCATTTTTATCGAAGGCATCAAAAATACGAACAGCGACCGGGCTCCCGGCGCGAATCTCATCAGGCGGTTCGATTGACATTTTAAATGTTACAATCGCTGATGTTCCCCCGGTCACGGTGATAATTCCGCTTTGACCGTAATGAACACCGTCGGTTATGGAAATTGTCTGCGCCCCGGCTGTCACTAATGTAAAAAGGGTTCCTTCAAATAGATGTCGGCCGGAGTCGGCCGCAGTAAATTGATATTGATTGGTTTCATTATAGAAGAGATCGGCCTTCGGATCAGACGAAATGAAATGAGCGGTGCCGTTGTAGTCGGTTTTCAAGTTCCCGAATTTATCATAAACTTTTGTTTCGACGCCGCTCGGAAAAGGTTCGCCATTAATAACAGCCATAGGGTACGACGTAATGGCGAAATGATCGGTCTCCCCGGGAAGGACGGTTATGAGACCGGAAGTCGCCAAAAGTTGGTTATAAGCGGCCACAACTTTGGCCGTTCCGACGGTTGTCGCGAAAAGATTGCCGCCGGTGAGGATGCCGATACTGTCGGAGCCGGAGGTAAACTGCCATGAAATTTCCAGATTTCTGATTTCATTTTGAAAGCGATCGTAGGCAACGGTGGTAAATAATTGATAATTTCCGGCGCGCAAGGTGATAGGCGCGGAGGGGGAAATGGTCATGGCGACGGGAGAGCCGGGAAAGATTGTAAAAGGCTCGGATAATGTCGGTCCGGCCACCACCCTGAACCAAGGGCTGAAAATTAGACCGGAGATTTGATAATCACCGGCGATTATAGGGTTTTTTATCGAATGCACCGTGAAAGTGATAATTGTCCCCGCCGGAGGTGATTGACCTGATTTGAAAGAGACGATTACGGTGCTATTGAATACAAAGAATTTCCTTATTATCAAATCGGAGCCGGAATATTCATCGGAATAATCGATTTTCTTAATTTGCTTTAAATCAAAATTCGGAGGGAAATTAAAAGCCACGCCGCCGGATCTGGGAATTCCGCCCTGTTGAAGGGTCATTTTAATTTGGTAATTTTCGGTGGTGTCGACCAGTCCTGTAGCCGGAATGACTTTGAAGGCCACCAAAGGAGGACAGGCAGCTGTCGCCAATTGCCCCACAAATTTGCCGTCCTCATTCCAAAAATTCACACCTTGCAACGAATCGGGGATGGTGGATTCGACCTGAGCTTTGGCTCCCGCATTCAGAAGGACCAAAGACAGCAGAATTGAGATTATTATTGTTAACTTTCTAATATTCATAGTATTATTTCAAGCATAACTATTCTCAGCAAAGGATATGCCTTAATTCTCAAATACTGCAAATCACTAATAAAAGCAAAGTGAGGTTATTTCGAAGACCAAAATTATCAAGTAACTGGTTTAATTTCAAATAGATACATCGGCGCGTGGCTTGAGAATTTCAAGCTCCGGAAAGGCGCAAATCAGGTTGAATCATGACGGACGGAAACCGGAATTTTATATGTGAATGATGTTGCTTTTTATGCGCAGTCCATTGCATTTTATATTTTAGGCTTTTAATCTCCTTTGTTCTGCGGAATAAACGGTATTGGTCAATAGCATGGCAATTGTCATCGGGCCCACTCCCCCCGGAACCGGTGTGATGAATGTGGCTTTATGCCGACAGGCTTCATAATCGACATCGCCCACGAGGCGGTATCCCTTATCTCTCCCGGGGTCTTCCACGCGATTGATACCGACATCGATCACGACAGCTCCATCTTTTATCATATCCGCCTGGACCAACTCCGGGCGGCCCATCGCGGCAATCAGAATATCTGCGCGGCGGCAGATTTCTTTCATATTTTTTGTTCGGGAATGACAAACCGTAACAGTGGCATCGGCCATTGCCGCTTTTTGGATTAACATCGCCGCCAGCGGTTTTCCGACGATATTGGAGCGTCCCAGAATCACCACTTCTTTGCCCGATGGGTCAATATTGTACCGTCGCATCAATTCAATCACGCCGTACGGGGTACAGGAGCGGAAGGTCGGTCTCCCCAAAAGGAGCATGCCGACACTATGCGGATGAAACCCATCGACATCTTTGTGAGGATCGATTGTCAGAGTGACGGTCAGTTCATCGATGTGACCGGGAAGCGGCGATTGCACCAAAATCCCGTCAATCTCCGGTCTCTGATTCAAGCCCCGAACAATGGTTTCCAATTCCGCCTGGGTGATATCGGCGGGTCGACGGATGACTTCGGAATATACTCCGATCTTTTCGCAGGCCCTGGCTTTACCGTTCACATATGATTCCGAGGCGGGATTATTTCCCACCAGGACCGCCGCGAGGCCGGGAATGATTCCCTCTTTTTTTAGAGATTCTACTTTTACTTTTAATTCCGCTTTGATTTGTTCGGATACCTTTTTGCCGTCAATTACGACCGCATCCATTCCTTACACTCCCTTGATATCAGGTTCCTCCGGCTTCTCCCCGTCGTAATCGATTCGGAAGCGCTCAATATATTCGGCGCTACCGTCATCACCGTTGATGGTCACCACCGCGCCGGAAATTTTCAAATCGTTGGTGGCGCAGGCAAACCTCTTCGGCATCCCGGTGAGAAATCGCTCCAGCGACGGTGTTTTTTCCATCCCGATGATTGAATCGTGCGGGCCGGTCATCCCCACATCGCTTATGAAGGCCGTCCCCCGCTCCGAAACCGACTCATCGGCGGTTTGAACATGGGTATGGGTTCCAATAATGGCCGAGACTTTCCCGTCAAGATAGTAGGCCAGCGCCTGTTTTTCCGAAGTAACCTCTGCATGAAAATCGATCAGAATAATTTGCGTTTCTTCTCTCATTTTGCGCAGTTCGCGGTCGGCGGTTCGGAAAGGGCAATCAATTTCCTTCATGTAGGTCCGCCCCATCAGATTCAATATCCCGATTTTGACTCCATTTATTTCATCAATCAAGTATCCTGCCCCCGGCACCCCCGGGGGGTAGTTGGCCGGGCGCAGAAGTTTTGGCTGTTCATCGATGTATTTGAATATATCCTGCCGGTCCCAAATATGATTTCCCGAGGTCTGACAATCAACCCCATAAGTGAATATCTTGCGCGACATCTCGGGCGTTATCCCAAACCCGCCGGCGGCATTTTCAATATTGGCGATGACATAATCAGCGGCGAATCTTTCCTTAAGTGATTTGCACATTTGCGAAAGGATAAATCGCCCCGGCTTGCCGACCAGATCGGCAAAGAAAAGCAGTTTTATTTGAGCCATCACATATCCTTACTTGGCAAATTCGGTGGCCCGGGTTTCGCGAATGACCGTGACCTTAATTTGTCCCGGATATTCCATTTCGTGCTCAATTTTCTTGGCGATATCACCGGCCAGAATGGTCGTGGCTAAATCATCAATGGTCTCACATTCGACAATAACCCGGACTTCCCGTCCGGCCTGAATGGCAAACGCCTTGGAGACCCCTTTGAAGGAATCCGCCAATTCCTCGAGTTTCTCCAACCTCTTGATATAGGCTTCCAGCGGCTCACGACGGGCGCCCGGACGGGCCCCCGATATGGCATCGGCCGCCTGCACCAGCACCGGGTACGGCGTTTCCTGCGGAACATCGCCATGGTGCGACGCCACGGCATTGATAATAATCGGATTTTCACCGAGACGGCTCAGGAAATTGGCGCCAATTTCGGTATGGGTCCCTTCGGTTTCGCGGTCGATGGCTTTGCCGACATCGTGCAGCAATCCGGCCCGCTTGGCGATATTCGGATCAAGCCCCAATTCGGCGGCCATTAAACCGCACAGTATCGATACCTCTTTGGAATGTTGCAGAACATTCTGCCCGTAAGAAGTTCGATATTTTAATTTTCCCAGAAGCTTGATGACGTCCAGGTGCAATCCCTGCACGCCGACATCGAACGCGGCCTGCTCACCGGTCTCCCGAACGATCATTTCCATTTCTTTTTGCGTTTTTTCCACGACTTCTTCGATTCGGGTCGGGTGAATACGTCCATCGGTAATCAATTTTTCCAACGACATGCGGGCCACTTCGCGGCGAATCGGGTCATATCCCGAAAGAATGACGGCTTCCGGAGTGTCATCGACAATCACATCGATGCCGGTCGCGGTTTCAAAAGAACGAATATTGCGCCCTTCCCGGCCGATAATGCGCCCCTTCATTTCTTCATTAGGCAAATTGACCACGGAGACAGTCGATTCGACGGCATGGTCGGCGGCACAACGATAAATGGCGGAGATAATGACTTCCCGCGCCTCTTTTTCAGCGTTGCGCTCGGCGGTTTCTTTAATTTCCTTGATGGTTGCGGCGGCCTCTATTTTGGCTTCGCCGATCAAATTCTCTTTAAGTTCACGCTTTGCCTCATCGGCCGTCATCTGAGCGATTCGTTCCAATTTCTCATTTTGGATTTGAATCGCCTTTTCCAATTCCTGCTCCCGCAGGGTGATACCTTTTTCACGACCGCCCAGAGTCCGCTCACGGTATTGTATATCTTTTTCCCGTTTGGCCAGAGATTCGATTTTTCGATCGATATTCCCCTCTTTTTCGAGGAGCCGTTTCTCGATCTTCTGGACTTCATTCCGTCTATTCTGAAGTTCCCGCTCAAAATTGGTTTTTACCTTATACCATTCTTCTTTAGCCTCAAGGAGCGCCTCTTTTTTCTTTATCTCGGATTCCTTTTCGGCCTCCGCAATCACTTTGCGGGCAAATTCTTCGGCGTTGGCAATTTTGGTATCGCCGATTCGACGCAGAATTAACCAGGCCGCCGCGAATCCCAATATTGCCGCCAGCACCGCTGAAAGCACAATCAAAAGAGTGCCGTTCATTGGTCCTCCTCGCCCCGTTGCAGGGGGCAATCTATCTGAAAGTTCCCTATTTAAGAAAAAGGAAGATAATTAAGAGAGAATGTGAAGAAACAGCGGACTTAATCCTCCGGAACAGACAATTTGCTATCCAGAAGTTCCAGGATATTTTGGGCCCGACTTTCCACTTCTGTGAGGCTATCGCTCTTTTGGGCCTCCAGATCAAATAACTCTCCGGCAATATTTAAGGCGGTGAGAATGGCTATTTTATCGGGTGATTTATATTTCGAACGAGAGGCTATTTCCCGCATCTTCCGATCCACATAATCGGCCACCCGAATAATATATTCCGGCTCGCCGAACCCGCGGATCGGGTATTCATCACCGTAGATATTAACTTTTACGGTCGTTTTTTTATCTGAAATATCCGGCATTAATTAAACTGTTTTCCTCAGTCTAGTCTCAGGTTATCTTCACTCATCTATGATTAATTGCTCTTTACCTTAACCTCAAACATAACTTTTGTCAACAACAATAAATATTACGAAATCTTTTCCAAATTATCGAGTTTATTAAGAATACTTCCCAATCTTTCCCGGACCTTTTCCGAGCGCTCGTTCTCCTGACGTTCCAGATCGGCCGCCTTTACTTTGGACTCCGATAATTCCTTCTTGAGCCGTTCATTATCCTCTTTCAAGATCCTATTATCAGTCGTTAATTTCTCAATCAGGGCCAGGGCCTTATTTATTTTTTCCTCCAGCTTTTCCAGGGTATCCATACTTATCCTTCTCGGACCTCCGACTTAAAGTGTTCCTTTAGCATTTGTCCGATTTTATTATGTAATTCAGCAACTTCGGCGCTTTCGAGACTGCGTTCATTCGATCGATAAGTAAAGGCAAAAGCCAGCGACTTTCTCCCTTCGCCAATCTGTTTGCCGCGATATAAATCAAACAACTCCACTCTTTCCAAAAGCGGGCCGCCGGTCTCTTTAATCAATTCGATAATATCGCCGACCTTAACGGCTTCATCCACCACAATGGCGATATCTCTGGGCGCTGCCGGATAGCGTGGCAAAGGTTCATAGGAGGGCTCGTTGCTCCGGTTTCGCAATAATACCTCAAAATCCAAAACAGCAGCAAAAATGGATTGCTTGACATCGAACAGCCGGGCCATTTCCTGTTTTACCTGCCCGGCCAATCCGGCCACTTTATCACCGATTTTTATATCGTACGACTCTCCTTCATTCATTATAGGATGAGTCGCGGGAATATATGTCGGCGGGAGAAAACGAAGGGTTTCGGACAGAGCCTCGATGGCTCCCTTTAATCCATAAAAATCATGTTCCCGCCCCTTGGCGAACCATTGATCATTGGTTCGGCCCGACAGAACCAACCCGACTTGCTCGATTTCAGCCGGAGCCGAGTTTTTTTGCGGATGGAAGGCCTTTCCCATTTCAAAAATCCTTATATCAAGATTTCTCTGGGCAAAATTATGGGAAACGGCCCTGAGCATGGAATAGAATACGGTGTTCTGCAGGACCGACAAATCTTCGGCAATCGGATTGATAATTTTGACTTGAGCCAGGTCGGGCGCCACTCGGGAGAGCATTTTCGGATCGGCTATTCCCGAACCATAAATTTCATCAAGGCCTTGAGCGGTCAGGGCCCGGCGAATCTCCTGACGCAGGCGGTCATCGTCTCGAATCGATGTAAAAAGCGGTCCGATATTTCTATTCGAAGTCGGGATCTTATCATACCCTTCGATACGGGCGATTTCCTCAATAAGATCTATTTCGCGGGTTATATCCGGGCGGAAAGTGGGAACCGCAACGGTCAAGGAACTATCATTTATTCTAGAGATGGGGAATTCCAGGTTATTCAGAATCTCTTTAATTCTTTCGGAGGAAATCCGGATCCCCAGAATTTTGTTGCATCGGTCGGGGCGCAAATCGACCATAAGAGGGTTGATTTCCTTGGGGTAGCAATCGACTATCCCCTGCAAAATATCTCCACCGGCATATTTTTGAATCAGAGATGCGGCTCGATTGAGCGCTTCCGGCACCATATTCGGGTCCGCCCCTTTTTCGAATCGCACCGATGATTCCGACGTCATGCCTAATTTGATCCGGCTTTTACGAATGGTAATGGAATTAAAAAAGGCCGACTCCAGCAGAATATCGGTTGTGTTTTCTGATACTTCCGAATGAAGGCCGCCCATCACTCCGGCCGCCGCCACACCCTTTTCGCCATCGGTGATAAGTAACCCCTCCGGCGTCAGAATATGTTCGTTGCCGTCAAGAGCCGTAAATTTCTCGCCGTTCTCGGCTCGTCGCACCAGAACTTCTCTATTGCCAAATTGACGATAATCAAAAGCGTGCAGGGGGTGTCCCAATTCCAGCATAACCAGGTTGGTGATGTCAACGACATTGGAAATCGGGCGAATTCCGCACATAAGCAATTTGGCTTTGATCCACCACGGCGACTGACCGATTTTGACACCTTTGATGACTCTGGCGGCATAACGAGGACAGGCCTGCGGGTCGGCGATTGAAATTTTTACCGCCTCGGAGCACTTGTATGATGATTCAACAATATTATATTCGGGCCGCTTTATTTTCTGCCCGGCCAGACAGGCGACATCGCGGGCCACGCCAACAGCTGAGAGAGAATCAGGACGGTTCGGGGTCAAATCGAATTTCAGGATATAATCATCGACTCCGAGAAATTCACCGGCCGGCTGCGACAGCGGCGCATCATCGGGCAAAACCATGATACCGGAATGATCATCGGTCAAACCAAGTTCCCGTTCCGAGCAAATCATCCCGTATGATTCCACCCCGCACAGGGTCATTTTCTTTATTTCCAATCCGCCGGCTAAAACCGCTCCTACTTGCGCCAGAACCACTTTTTGGCCCTGGGCTGCGTTGGGCGCGCCGCAAACCACCGGCACCATTTTATCGCCGGTATTGACCACGGCCCTTTTCAAATGATTAGAGCCTTTTATTTCTTCCAATTCGGCGATTTCGCCGACAATAATTTTATCAAAACCGGTTTCAATGAATTTGGAAGCGGTCGCAGCCGTCCCGCACAGGGTCAATCGTGACGCCAATTCCTCCGGCGCCCAATTGATATCGACAAGTTCTTTTATCCAGCCGTACGGTAATTGCATTACTTAAACTGCCTTATGAAACGGATATCGTTTTCGTAGAACAACCGGATATCGTTAATGCGATATTTCAACATGGCCGTTCGTTCAACGCCGATGCCGAAGGCAAAGCCGGTATATTTTTCGGAATCATAGCCGACATTCTTCAAAACATTGGGGTCGATCATCCCACACCCCAAAATTTCCAGCCACCCTTCGTATTTACACAACTGGCACCCTTTCCCGCCGCAGAGGAAACAGGAAATATCAACCTCGGCCGATGGTTCCGTAAAGGGAAAGAAGCTGGGGCGAAAACGGAGCTTTAAGCCTTCGCCGTAGAAGTCGCGGCAGAATGCCACTAGCACTCCTTTCAGGTCGCCCATGGTGACACCTTCGTCAACGAGAAAACCGTCAACCTGATGAAAGACGCAATATGAACGGGTCGAAATGGCCTCATTGCGGTAGGTTCGTCCAGGCGTAATTATTTTCACTGGCGGTTTTGATTTCTCCAATTCCCGCACCTGCACCGGGGTGGTATGGGTTCTCAAAAGAAGCCCGTTTTCCAAATAGAAGGTATCCTGCATATCCCGTGCGGGATGA
This sequence comes from uncultured candidate division Zixibacteria bacterium, assembly GCA_937867135.1. GTDB lineage: Bacteria > Zixibacteria > MSB-5A5 > GN15 > PGXB01 > UNRQ01. The sequence continues at coordinate 6,875 of CALMKK010000011.1, read as the reverse complement.
TCCGGGGGGAAATTCAGGGCCTCGAAATTATAATAATCGGTTTCAATATCGGGCCCTTTGGCAATCGTGAATCCCATGCCGCGAAAAGTCTCGCACATGCTGTCAATAACGCGCGTAATGGGATGGATGGCACCGATTCGACGGGCGATGCCGGGGAGAGTGGGGTCAAAGGTCGATATGATCCCGGCCTGTTGAAAGCGGCTTTTGGCCGCAGAAATAGTCTCTTCGAGTTTAATACGGGCCGAATTGGCCGCGGCGCCGACCGCTTTTCTTTCCTCCAGCGGAAGATCTTTAAGCGATTTCAGAACCGATGTAATAGCGCCCTTACGGGCCAGATACTTGACATCTATAGCATCAAGATCTGAAAGCGAGGATGCGGCGTTAACGGCCGCAAGGGCTTCGGCGAGGATTTGTTCAACCTGCTCGGTCCCGGGCATAAGGATTTCCGGGACTAATGACTCTTAGCCATCTCAGCCAGACGACCGAATGTGGCCAAATCACGGGCGGCGATATCGGCCAGGGCCTTGCGGTCCAGCCCGACTCCGGCCTTTTTCAATCCGGTAATAAAAGTGGAATAATTCATTCCACACATTTTGGTGGCGGCCGAAATGCGGGCGATCCACAAATTGCGATAGGACCGTTTTTTGGCGCGGCGGTCGCGGGTGGCATACGCCATCCCTTTATGGACCGTCTCTACGGCCGTCCGATATTTATTGGCGCGCGCCCCGAAATTACCGCGGGCGCGTTTCATTACCTTTTTGTGCCTTTTATGAGCGGCGACATTATTTTTCGCGCGTGGCATAATTCATTCTCCTGAAAGCATCCGACAATCGTACTCAGTACGGAATCAGTTTCTTAATTCGTTTATGGTCCGCCTTGCTGACATAATCGGCCTTGCGGAGTTGCCGTTTCCTCTTGGTCGTTTTTTTCGTCAGAATATGCGTATGATACGCTTTTTTCTTTTTAATCTTGCCGGTGGCCGTCTTCTTGAACCGTTTGGCCGCCGATCGGTTGGTTTTTATCTTGGGCATTATCAGTCCTCTTTGGTTTCGCTTTCACGGCCGCCGGTTTGGGGTTGAGAATCATCGAAAGATTTCTCCCCTCCAGGCGGGCGGTCTGTTCCATCGTACTAATATCATTAAGTTCCTGAGCAACACGCTCCAGGAGTTTATAACCGTATTCGGTATGTGCCATCTCCCGGCCGCTGAACATTACATAGGCCTTGACCTTGCTTCCCTGCATCAAAAATTCCCTGACATGCTTGGTCTTAAATTGAAAATCATGGTCATCGATTTTGGGACGGTACCGCATCTCCTTGAGTTGTACTACATGTTGCTTCTTGCGGGCCAACTTGGCCTTTTTCGCCAATTCGTACTTATACTTCCCGAAATCCATTATCCGGCAAACCGGAGGGCGACTGGTGGGAGAAACCTCAACCAAATCCAGTCCTGCTTCGCGGGCCCGTATCAACGCCTCGCGGATCGGTATTATCCCCACCTGCTCGCCATTGACCCCTATCAATCGCACCGGAGAAATTGATATCTGCTCGTTGACCCGAATTCCTTTTTGAACTATAACTTCCTCCCTTAGGCTATCTTGGATTCTATCGCTTTTTCTTTTATTTCCGCCTTTAACAGGCCGATCAATTCATCCAGTTTAAACGAGCCCTTGTCCCCTTTGCCGTGAAGACGAACCGCCACCGCCCCGGACTCTTTTTCCTTGGCTCCTATTATAAACATATATGGAATTTTCTGCAACTCCGATTCCCGTATTTTATGGCCGATTTTCTCCGAACGGCTGTCCAGCTCGACCCGAATATTCTCGTCCTTTAAACGTTCCGTGACAAATTTGGCGTATTCATTCATCTCATCGGTTATCGGGAGTACCCGCGCCTGCACCGGCGCCAGCCAAAGCGGGAAATTGCCGCCGTAATGTTCGATTAAAACGCCGAAAAACCGTTCCAGCGAACCCAAAAGGGCCCGATGAATCATGTAAGGGCGGCGTAATTGTCCGTCTTTGTCGGCAAAAGTCAGGTCAAAGCGCTCCGGCATGTTGAAATCGAATTGAATCGTCGAGCATTGCCAGCTTCGTCCCAGGGCATCTTTAATTTTGATGTCGATTTTGGGGCCGTAGAATGCCCCACCGCCGATATCGGTTTTATAAGTCAATTTCAGCAGGTCAAGTGCCCGCTTTAAGCCATTTTCCGCCTTCTCCCAATCCGACAGCTCCCCGACGGCATCATTGGGGCGAGTTGAAAGGTAAATATCATAGTCCTTAAACCGGAAGGGATCGAGAATATGAAAGCAGAATTTTATCAGCCAGACCAATTCCTCTTCCATCCGATCGGGGGCGACAAAATGATGGGCATCGTCCTGAGTGAAACCGCGAACCCGCATCAAGCCGTGTAGAACACCGGGCATTTCGTAGCGATAAACCGTCCCCAGCTCCGCCCAACGCAATGGCAATTCGCGATAACTCCAGCGCCGGGATTTGTACATCATAATATGAAACGGACAATTCATCGGCTTAATCTGATATTGGGCTTCGTCCACCTTCATCGGATGATACATGCTCTCTTTATAGAAACCGGTATGTCCGGAACGGTGCCATAATTCAAGGTTGGCGATATGGGGTGAAAATACGATGTCGTATCCGAACCGGGCATGTTCCTGCCGCCAGAAATTTTCAATTTCATTCCGGATAACCGCGCCCTTGGGCAACCAGAGAACCAAACCGGCGCCGACCTCGTTGGTGATATGAAACAGCCCCAGTTGCTTGCCGAGTTCTCTATGGTCGCGCTTTTTGGCCTCTTCCAGTCGTGCCAGATATTCATCCAGCATCGCCTTCTTGGGAAAAGAGATGCCATAAATGCGTTGCAGCATTTTATTCTTTTCGTTTCCCCGCCAATAGGCCCCCGAGGAAGTGATCAATTTGAAAGCCTTGACCACGCCGGTATCGGGAATATGCGGTCCACGGCAGAGGTCCTCGAAAGTGGAATGCCTATAGACAGTCACCCGATCATCCAGAATATCCTCGTTGAGCAGGGCGACCTTATAATTCTCTCCGCGCTCGGTGAATTCCTTAAGGGCCTCTTCCCGCGAAATTTCCTCGCGCTTAAAAGCGGCCTTCTGGTCAATAATTTCGGCCATCTTTTTTTCAATCTTCTGAAGGTCGTCCGGCGAAAACGGTTTGTCGATTTCAAAATCGTAGTAGAAACCTTCTTCGATCGGCGGCCCGATGGCCAGCCGCACCCCGGGGAATAATTCCTGAACCGCCTGAGCCATTATATGAGCGGTCGAATGCCAGAAAATACTTTTCCCTTCGGGCATTTCAAAGGTCAGAATTTCAACCGGCCCGTCGGCATCGATTCCCGCATTGAGGTCCTTGATGGCGCCGTTTATTTTAAAGGCGATAGCATCTTTGGCCAGCCGAGGCGAAATGCTCCGGGCCAATTCCAGTCCGGAAATCCCCTGCGGGAAATTCCTTTCCGAACCATCCGGGAACTTTATTTTAACTTCCTTGCCACTCATCTTCTTCTCATAATTATAAGCGGGCATAAACCATATCCATTATACGGCTTATACCCCGCCGAAAAATGGTGGGCGATACTGGAATCGAACCAGTGACCCCTTGCATGTCAAGCAAGTACTCTAACCATCTGAGCTAATCGCCCATTCAACTCATTGAACGATGCTACTTTCAGCAAATAATCCTAAGCCGTTAAGTTTATTAATAATTATCAATTATGTCAAGAAAAATATTAACTCCCGCCTTAATGCCGTATCGTTAATTCCGACCAATTGTTGAGAGTTGAGATTTCTAATCTTTTGAACGGAACCGGGGCATGAGAATCCAGCTGATATCTCCATTTTTCCCGAAATTTCCGAAAGATATCGACTTTCAATCCGAATTATTCAAATGGGGCAGTTTTCCCCAAATAATGAGGGTTATTTTTCATTGCCAAAAAAGGCTTGCAGGAATGAGGCAAATTAATATATTACCAGCTGTTTGTTACTTTTTTCACTTTCTTAGGAGAATTGCCATATGCCTGCAAATAGAATTATTATCATCGGGGCTGGGGTAATGGGCCAGGGGTTGGCAGAAGCTATCGCCGCCACCGGAACCGATGTGATCTTATTGGATCGAACCATGGAATTGGCCAGATACGGGGTGGAAAGGATTGATGATAGCCTTGATCACGCCATTGCCCGCTGGGCACTGACACAGTCCGACAAAAAGGCCATCCTTTCCCGTATTACCCCTCGTGACGATATGGAAATCGTCAAGGAAGCGGCCATGGTAATAGAGGCTATTCCTGAAGATTTAGAAATGAAAAGCGAACTACTGAAAAAGCTTGATTCTCTCTGCCCCGAAGAAACCATCTTCGTCACCAACACGGCAACTATCTCCATAAGCGAATTGGCCAATGCGACCAATCGTCCCGATCGGGTTATTGGAATGCATTTTTTGAACCCGGTTCCCAAAATCCCTCTGGTGGAAGTAGTACGCGGCTTGAAGACTTCCAACGCTACTTACGAGAAAGCTCGCGAGTTTGCCGATCTCCTCGGGAAAACACCGATTTTGGTCTATGAATATCCGGGGTATGTTACTACACGCATTATCGTCCCGCTCCTCAATGAAGCGATGCATGTTTTAATGGAGGGGGTTTCCTCGGCCGATGATATCGACACCGCCATGAAATTGGGGTATGGATTCAATGTCGGGCCCCTTGCCCTGGCCGACATGATGGGGCTTGATGTGGTGATGTCATGGATGGAGAACCTTCTCCAGGAGCTCTCCGAGCATAAATACAATCCCTGTCCCTTACTCCGCAAAATGGTTCGGGCCGGACATCTCGGGGTCAAGACCGGCGAGGGATTTTTCAAATATGACAAAGAGGGAAATCGCATTCCCTATGATAAAACAACCACTGAAACCTGGCGGGTAAAGGAATGAATATATTAGTTGTCAATGCCGGCTCTTCATCCATCAAGTATCAGCTGTTTAATATGGACGAAGAAAAAAGCCTTGCCAAAGGGATGGTTTCACGGATCGGCATGTCGGGGGCGATTGTGACCCACAAGCCGTTTGACCGTAAGGAAGTAAAAGTTTCCGGTGAAATTCTGGACCATATTGTTGCTATCGGATATGTAATCAGCATTCTTCTCTCCACCAATCATGGGGTAATTAAAGATAAATCGGAAATTAACGCCGTCGGGCATCGTGTCGTTCACGGCGGTGAGCGTTTCACTCAATCGATATTGATTGATGCCGATGTTTTATCGGAAATCCGCAATCTGATAGATATCGCCCCGCTCCATAATCCGCACAATGTTCGCGGCATTCAGGCCTGCCAGAAAACGCTTCCCGGAATTCCTCAAGTGGCAGTCTTCGATACCGCTTTTCATCATCAAATGCCTCCGATGGCTTATATTTACGGTATTCCGTACGTTATGTACAAGGATTACGGCATCCGTCGATACGGTTTCCATGGAACGTCGCATTATTATGTATCGCACCGGGCGGCCGAAATGCTCGGCAAACCGATTGACAAACTCAAAATTGTGACCTGTCATCTTGGCAACGGTGCTTCCATTGCCGCTGTAAAGGACGGGGTTTCCATTGATACCTCGATGGGCTTCACGCCTTTGGAAGGCCTTTTAATGGGGACGCGTTCCGGCGATATTGATCCGGCCATCCCGCTATGGATAATGGGGCGCGAAGAATTAAGCCTTAATGAGGCTAATACGCTCTTAAATAAGCATTCCGGATTAATGGGCATTTCCGGCGTCTCTTCCGATATGCGCGACATTATCGACGCGTCCGGAAAGGGAAATACCAATGCCAACTTGGCCCTTGATATTTATTGCTACCGTTTGAAAAAATATATCGGTTCCTATGCGGCGGCGATGGGCGGTCTTGATGCCGTCGTTTTTACAGCCGGAGTCGGTGAAAATTCCTCCGTGGTAAGACAAATGACCTGCGACGGCCTGGAATTTCTCGGGGTGGAATTGAATCAGGCCAAAAACCAGGAAGCAATCGGCAAGGAAATGATTATCTCGTCAGACAATGCCAAAATAAAGGTCCTGGCCATACCTACCAATGAAGAATTAGTCATTGCGCGCGACACCAAAGAAATAGTTGATAAAATAGGTCAAAAATAGTATTATTTTATACTATTAATAAACCCGGAGGTATTTTGTTCAAGATTCTGGATAAAAGGGAGCTCTGCGAGAAGATTCATCAATTTCGAATTGAGGCTCACCATGTGGTTCGGAAGGCCAGGGCCGGACAATTTGTCATTCTGCGCAAAGACGAACTGGGAGAGCGGGTCCCGATGTCTATCGGGGGGCTGGATAAGGAGCGCGGCATTCTTACGGTGGTTATCCAGGAGGTCGGTAAGACTTCGGCGTCGATGAATGCAATGAAGATCGGCGATTGTTTTGCCGATGTGGTCGGGCCTCTGGGGATTCCTTCGCATATCGATAAGTTCGGGCATTGCGTCTGTATCGGGGGCGGCGTTGGCATTCCTCCCATCTACCCGATCGCGCAGGCATTGAAAGAGGCCGGCAATAAGGTGACAACGATAATCGGCGCCCGAACCGAAGGTCTGCTTATTTTCCGCGACGAATTGACCTCGGCTTCGGATCGGCTTTTGATTTCGACCGATGATGGCTCTTTCGGAACGCACGGCTTTGTCACGACTATTTTGAAAAAGATGATCGATGACGGCGAAAAAGTCGATATGGTGATCGCTATCGGTCCGGTGCCGATGATGAAAGCGGTTGTGAACACCACTCGCGAACCGAGAATCAAAACCTTTGTTTCCCTCAATCCGATTATGGTCGACGGGACCGGAATGTGCGGCGCCTGCC
>CALMKK010000010.1 GCA_937867135.1 uncultured candidate division Zixibacteria bacterium | reverse complement strand
TCGATGAGAGTAAAGCCTCTCTGGGAAAACCGGCTCATTTTCATCTCCGTTTAGAAATTGGTCACAATATTGGGCGTGGCGCTGGTTGAAGTGATGGTCCGAGCGATCGGATCATAAACATAGGCATTGCCCCAGGCGTCTCGGGAATAATTCTGTTCGGCACTGTCGATATAGGGGCCGTTCCAGCCAATCCTTGAAAATTTGTCGTAGGCCGGAATCGAATCAGGCTTTGCCGCCAAGTCCTCCATTCGGGATGGGACAAAACCGACATCACCGATAAATCCGCGGTTAACATACTGATCGCCTGCAACCAGACGGCCATCACCGATTATGGCTTCTTTCAAGAGGCGCATTTCCTCTTTGGTGGCGGTTATTCTGCTCTGCTCCGTGAAAGCTCCATATTTGGGGATGGCCACTCCGGCTATGACGCCAAGTATGACAATTATAATGACCAACTCGATAAGGGTGAAGCCCCTAATCGAACGGTCGGTAATTTTTTCAAATAGCGCACGCCCGCAAAACATCTTACCAGTTGTTCTCACCGGCGCTTGTAGTATTGGGCCAGATTTCGCCGGTCGATGGCTTATAGGCCCAGCCGCCTCTGGCGCCCACCACGACCCCTTTGGTCACACCGGTGACGATACTGTCCGGAGCATTGGCATCGGACTGAAAAGGATTCTTTGGAATTGATTGTTCCATTACAACACCCACTTCCTTAAGGCTGTCAAGGGGAGGCCAGGCGGCGGTGCCGGTCGTTACGGCCTGATTCGCATAATAAATGGTAATGCCGGAACGAAGGCCGCCGAGAGCGGCGCGCGTGGCCGATTCTTTTGCCTCGGAACTGATATTTTTGTACTTGGGAATGGCGACAGCGGCCAGAATACCCAGAATGACGATGATGATGACCAATTCGATGAGGGTAAACCCTTTGTGGTTTCTGATACTTGCGAAGGACACGATTCACCTCTAATAGCTAAAAGTTTGCTTATAATTTCTTGCTTAATTTATCGGCAGTTAAGCGAAATACTTGAGGGCAATTAATGGCGGAAAATTTGAATTAAGTTCCACATAGGCAAAAAGATAGCTAAAGCCACCACGAGCACAAAGGCTCCCAGAACAACGGTCAAAATTGGCTCCAACAGGGAGGTGAGGTGGCGCGATTTATAGTCGACCTCCTTGCTATAGTGTTTGGATATTTCGTTGAGCATGATTTCCAAGGAACCGCTTTCCAGGCCGACCTTTATCATCTGGAGCGCCATTTCGGGGAAAAATTTCATATTTTCGGCTGATCCGGACAATTCCCGTCCCTCTCTGAATGATTCGGCCAAATAGCGGATTTCGGCCGTTAAGCGAGTATTTTTAATGGTATTGGCAAGCATCTCAAGAGATTTAACGATTGGAATGCCGCTTTTTATTAAAAGATGAAACATATAAGTGAAGCGGGCAATATTTCCCTTATTTATCAAATCCCCCAAAACCGGCAATCGCAAAAATATATTGTCGAAAACTAAGCGGCCGGACGATGAGGCATATATTCGCCTTAAGATCAGCGCTGAAATAACGAAAAACGCCACCACGGCGGCCCAGTATTGAGTGACAATCTGATTGATAATTATCAGGGCTCTGGTCGGCGCCGGCAACTGCGCCCCCATTTCCGAATAAAATGATGCAAAACGGGGAATAACAAAGGTTATGAGCACTGCAAATGCGCCCGCTATGGCCGTGGTAACCATTACAGGGTACCTGACGGCCGACTTGATTTGACGATTCAATTCCAGATCCCGTTCTAACATAACTCCAAGAGCGTCGAGGACCATGTCAAGATGCCCCGAAGTCTCGCCGGCTGCAATTGAAGCGGTATATATCTTTGCAAAAAGATTGGGATAGTCGGCCATTGCTTCGGATAAAGACCGCCCGGATTGCACAGCGATTCGTATTCGCTCCAGAGCGCGGTTGAAATAACTATCGGCCGGGCCGATTTTAATAATACCAAGGGCGCGCAAAATTGGAATGCCGGCCTGATATAGAGTAGAAAGGTTTCGAGTGAAGAGGATCAAATCTTCATATTGACGGCCCTTCATAAATCCGAAGAGTGCCGGCTTCAGTTGGTTCTTCTGAGTTTTAATTTCAATCGGAATTAAATGCTGCTCATCCAATATGGCGGCGACCCGTTCCGCCGAATCGGCTTGTATCACTCCGCGCCGCTTTATCCCATCGGGACCGCAGGCTGTATAGAGATAATTGTCAGGCACTTATGCTTATTCTTTCTTCGCTCGGCTGAGAGACGACTTTTTCACCGAGAGAAGTAATCCGAAGGAGTTCCTCCAGACAGACTTCGCCTCCCAAAACCTTTTCTAAACCGGATTGAAAAAGCGGGCGATATCCGCGGCCGTCGGCATAATTTCGTATTTGAAGATCGGAGGCCCCGTTGATTATCATTTCGCTGACCACATCATCGATTTCGATTAGTTCGTATATTCCAGTCAGTCCTTTGTACCCTGTCATACGACATTTGTTGCATCCGGTGCCACGTTTGAAATGGATTTCTTCTGTAGTATGCTCCAGCCCAGCCAGGCGCAATTGTACTTCGTGAGGCTCGTAATCCTCAAGGCAATTGGGGCAGTTAGTTCGCAAAAGCCTTTGGGCCAAGACTGCCTTAAGCGAAGAGGCCGCCAGATATTTCTCGATACCCATATCTATAAGACGGGAGATACTGCTGGGCGCATC
>CALMKK010000009.1 GCA_937867135.1 uncultured candidate division Zixibacteria bacterium | reverse complement strand
TCTACCTGGAATTTAATCCCCTATCGGATGATGCCAAAAATGTTCAGATCCCGGCTCTTGGGTCCCGAGGCGCCACCGTGGCGTATTGAAAATATAAAAAGATACCCCTCGACGATACAAATCGGCTTATATCCGGCGAGGGGTTTTTTAAATTACTGCTGTTTTCCAAATACAATTGCCGGAATCCAGAGCTTCGAAGTTCGACCGGTCAAATCCAGAAGATCGGTGATTTTTTCTTTCGGTTCCAATGATCTTTTCATTATCAGATTCTGCGAAATAACCAGCGAATCGCCCTCTATAACCGATTTGCCGTTTATGGAACCGAAAATGTTGCTGAACGAAATGTCGCTTATTGGAGTCGTTATGGTCCAGCTCGGAGGAAAATGGATCGTGACCCTCCGATTATAAATTTGATCGTAGGGAATTTTGATCGGGTTGATTCTCTCTTCCGGTTTAATTTTAAGGGTTACTTTTGATAAGGGCGAGAGGAGGCCGCCGGTCTGAAAAATCGCTTCATCGGGCGTGATACTCACCTGGTTGTCGACATGATATTCGGTTTCAATCAAGAGCGGCTCTTTGTAATGATCCAAATTATTGATATTGAAGGTATCGAGCATTATCTCGCCTTCAGTGAAGCCGATCAGTTCTTTCACCGCCTTTCTTCTTTCCTCGTAGTTCAGCCGTCTTATTTCTTTCCGCATCACATAAGCGGCCAATCCGCGAAGTGTCCTCTTTTCCCGAATACCTATTGTGCCATTCGGGCCAATAGTCATATCGGAGACTTCATCAAATTGATTCTGGCTGGAATCACCTAACGGGGTTGTCCAAAAGGGATCGGCCGAATTTGCCGCTATTACGAGTGCCGGTTGTTTTTGAAGATAGTCCGGAATCAGATTGGGCGGCAAATCCTCGATATAAGGACAAATTATATAAGTCCTGTTGTCAATAGTGGCCACCAAAGCGATTGCGGACAATTGAGAATAATCAACATAGTTATAATCAAAATAACCATCTTCAGCAGAATGAATAAAGATCAATTGTGTCAAAATTCCTGCCTTTTCCAGCAACTTGGCCGCCAGTATTGTCAGGCCGAAGGAATTGCCCCTCTTTTTTTTCACAATTTTCGCAATGTTCATCTCGTCAGACCCATTGTCGACCTCATAGCCTTTTACATAACTAATAACGGTGTCAAGTTTATCATACCGGTCGGTCATATTTCGTGTCAATTCGGCAGCAATATCTTGAATTAATTGATTTTTGGCCAAAGAGTTCTTGTTGACGTCGTCGTAAATTTTCTTTGATATTTGGGACCATACAACTCTATTTCTCATGCCCAGCTGTCCCATCAATAGTTCAATTATTTGAAATTCAAAATAGGGTCCGGTCTCCCTGAAATAGGGCGAATAAGGTTCTCTCTTAAAAGCGGGAACATTTTGAGCGATATATGACATGATTATTTTATGATGAGCGGAATCGGTTGAAGTCTCATAAGGAAAATCGGTATTCAAGGCGATTTTTTTTGTTTGAATTTTCCACCACGAAGGATATGCGAAGCTGAAATTAAGAGACTCACAAGGGATCAAATACTGCAGATCAATATCATATTGCAAGGGCGCTCCGCCCTTGGCGTTATACGTCTCCTCAGCTCCAAATTCGACAACAGTTCCTTTTGTTATCTTCGGCAAGGCAAATTTGTATTGGTCCGCGCCAAAATCGCCTTTCATTTTGAGGAAATCGGCGGCTCCAAAATGCACCTCTGTCTCGTCGGGATAGAAAACGGTGATATAAAAATTATCCGGTAAATAATTCAGCGTGAAAGTCGTCAGTTCTTCCGCCTCTGTATTTAATATTACATATTGGTATTTCTCAACCCGATGAAAGTACCATTTATTTAGAAAACTATAACCAACATCTTCCTTATTCCCGGAATGTTCAATCATTAAATTGCGGAATAAATAGACACCGTCTTCGCCGGCATATTTGGTTTCGTATTTCGCCAAATCCGGACGCACAAAGGGAGCAGTTGTCGTGGTTTCGGTCGGGGTCAATTTGCCCACATTTCCCGCCATGGTGCAGGAGTCAATAATTATTGCCACAATGGGAAAAAGCAAAAATAATAACTTCTTCATTTCTCTACTCCCCTGGCTAAAAACATCTTGGTTCTGGTTTTGAGATATCCTTCGCAGAAGCGAATAAATTCGGATTTTATTGCCCCGCTGATAATTATGGGAAGGACCTTAAGTCTATATGTCAAAACGGCTCCGCTTGCTTCCGACCGATGGATTCCTGTCTCGTACGATATCGAATCCCCGCATTGCATTGCCAGCGAATCAGGGGCAAATTCGTACCCCTCAGTCATCAAATTCAGAGTCAGCGAGATGTTTCCCGGCGCGCCGAAATATATTGGATACGAGTCGCCGCCGCGCTCCAATATATCTCCTTTGAGCAGTGTAAAGACGGTGGCGGGAACATATTTTTTATTGTTGGAATTGATAACAAAGCGGCCCAGATCGGCTTTTGCCGATAAATATATTTCACTGTCGTTTTGGGCCGTCCCCCGGAACCGCTCAAGTGCGATATTGGCCAGCTGCGAATTGATTATTGTCGCCAGGAAATTTTCCTTATTGACCGGATCCATATTTTTCGCCGCCCCGGCCGCCGCCGCATAATAATCACCCCTCAATATCAGGGCCGCCGAGCAGCTTTCCGCTTTTGCTATCGATCCGGTGATCGATATTTCGAGCGATGGTTCCCGTATAAAACTTCTTGCCGGTTCATATCGCGGCCGAAGGGAATCGATTACGAAAGCGGCGGTCCCGATCAGCGTACCGGCCGTATTCCCGAAAGAGTAATATTTTCCGGTCGGATCGAAAAAAATCGCTTCCGAATCACTCTGATAGGCGCATATAACATGATTGAACAGGTCGACATGAAGACCGTGGAACGACGGTTCCGCCTCGTTGGAAACCAAAGCGAGGTTGACCGGTATTCCATACGATGCCGCCAGCGCCTGACAGAGAAAGGCCCGATCTTTGCAGTCACCGTAGAGATTTTTAAGTACAAATGACGGGGCATGCGGTACGATTGCGTTCATTCCCTGAACGTCGGACAGATAGCGAACATTGCCGCGGACATAATCATCAATTACTCTCAGCCTTTCAATATTACCCGTCGTCGTATCCAATTCGGCTTTCAGGGAACTCGGCAAGGTATCAGTCAATCGAGGAATAGTATCGAGAAACCCGGAATACCATTCTGCAAAATCAGCAGGCGATACCGGATTGATTACATCTCCGTGCCTGCGGATTATGGTCATGAATGCGGCGTGGAATGAATTGAAGGGAAAATACAATAATTCCGGCGCTTTGGGTATCGAATCAAAGGAAAGCGTGGTGACGGTCGCCGAAGGGTTCGCTATTTTGTACTTAACGGAATCCCGGGGAAAGAAAAAGTCAAAATCGATATCCATCTCGGCCGGGTGCTTGATGACGACCAAATACTTTTCCAGCATCAGTTCGTTGGGAACATAATGAATCGGGAAGAAGGCGATATCGGTATTTCCCTGCCGGTAGCCGTACCACAGCTTGTCGCCTTTCTTCATCGTGACGGGAAAATGCAGGATATACAGACGGTCGTTGGTCAGGAAAGCGTCACGGTCATCGGTCAGGGAGACTATATCTGCTTTTTTTAGGCCGGTTCCGCTGCAGGCCCCTTCGATTTTATCGATTTTCGCATAACCCGACTGGCCGATCAAAAAATAATTGTCCCCGGAAGATCGTCCGCCTGGAAACATGATCTCGATGCGGGTTTGGGAGGTGAAACTACATCCCTTTTTATTGCTTTCCTTGATTTCATATGTCACGGTGCGAGCATAAACGGCGTCATGAAGGCTGAAATCCGGAGCCAACGGCTGGGTCCCGGCCGCAACATTCAGAAAGACGGTAAAAATTACGAAAGTTAAGGACGCGATGCGGTGCCTTGCCATTACATTTTCTTCTCCCTGATGTAAGATTACAATAATCGGTTAGTAATGTCAATCCATAATGATTCAAGATTTTCTTTCCTTTTCTATCTATTTTATGTATTTTACGAATAACCAGGTCTATCGTACTGGCAAACACGGTAAAAAGCCGATCCAGTTGGAAATGCGGCTATTTGCAATGGGTTGTAACATCAATTTAAGGGAAATTTGCGATGATGCTTCCCATAAAATCCAAAATTTATCTCCGTCGCTTGAAACATATGCTAAGCTTCGGTATCATTCTTGTTCTCCCGGTCGGCATCCATCAGGGCGATCCCGATTCCACCGGCGTCGTGGTCACCGGGCATGTCGGCACCGGGCAATACGCTTCTGTCATTCGGGG
>CALMKK010000008.1 GCA_937867135.1 uncultured candidate division Zixibacteria bacterium | reverse complement strand
GCCTGGCGGACGTGTTTGAACTGACTATGTCTTCGGCCCATAGGGACACCCTTACCCTTCAAGATAAACACAGCATATTGATTCGGCAATCCATGACACTTCAACTGATTCAGGCGGGAGAGAATCTCGGTTTTGCCAAGGATACCGCTGTCGTCAACGAAAAAAACAGGCTTTATCACAAATATGCGATGGATCATGTCCGTCTGCAGGCTTATGATCCCGATTATCAGCCGAGCGACAGCCTTATCTTCGATTACTATCAGCGCAATATCGATAAATATAAATTCAAAAAACCGATTTATGTTCAGCATATTATAGTACAGGACTCGGTCTTCGGCGAATTTTTGCGCGACCAGGCGCTTTCCGGTATCGACTTTATGCAATTGGCCCGGCAGTACTATCCGGGGGCCGAAGAAATTCGCACGGCGGCGGCCGATCTCGGTTATATCGGCCCGGGGGAAATGCCGGACGATTTTTACCGGGTCGCCATCACTTTGGGCAAAGGCAATATTTCCCACCCGGTCAAAACGGAATTCGGTTATCATATCATAAAAATAGTCGATCAGAAATTCGATTTTACTCTGGATCAGGCCCGCAATACCATTGTGGATGCCCTCAAAATCGAACACAAAAAGGAGCTGGAAGCGCAATGGCGCCGGGGCCTTCTGGCCAATCATAAAGTAGAGTACAATCTCGGTCGCTTGAAACGGATCGAACTGCCCCCCAAAGCCCGTCGTTAAAATTTAAAGAGGATTGGCGAATTGCCGCATCAGGGAGGAAATCAAATCACTTTCAAAGGTGAACTTCTGCGGAAGTTGACCCATTTGTTCGCGCTGGTCATCCCCGGCGGCTACTATATCCTCGGTCTGTCCAAAGGACAGGCGCTCGCCATTATGATTCCCATTACGCTGGCCATGATTATTATTGACATCGGGCGCCTTCGGAATTGGAAATTGTGGCATTATTTGAAAGGCATACTTTTACCCATTATTCGCGAGCATGAAATGAAAGGGGACTTCACCGGCGCCAGTTATATTCTGGTGACTTCCTGCCTGGCGATCGCTCTTTTTGCCAAACCGGTGGCCCTGGCCGCACTGGCTTTCATAATGGTGGGGGACCCGGCCTCGGCCATAATCGGCCGACGCTACGGCCGCATCCGTTTCCGTACTAAATCGCTCGAGGGTTCCCTGGCCTTCCTGGCGGCGGCGTCAATTGTGGCCCTGCTCGATCCGCATTTGCCCCTCGCGGTCGCCTATATCGGCGCCGTGGTGGCGGCCGTTACCGAAGCGATTTCGTTCGATGTCGATGATAATGCCAGTGTCCCTTTGGTCAGCGGTCTGGTCATGCAACTAATTATGAGCGCCATCTATTGGTAAACATATTTTTATCGTAATTATCTTTTGAAGATTCTAATACAGGAATTATTTCGAATATGAAATTTATCGATTTGCGTTCCGATACGGTCACCAAGCCGTCCCCGGCGATGCGTCAGGCGATTGCCACCGCCGAAGTCGGCGACGACGTTTTCGGCGATGATCCCACAGTTATTCGACTGGAACAGAAAGTGGCCGAGTTGTTCGGCAAAGAAGCATCGCTTTTTGTGCCGTCCGGGACAATGGGCAATCAGGTCGCTCTAAGGGCCATCTCCGAACCGGGCTGGGAACTTCTTTGTGAACGGGATTGCCATGT
>CALMKK010000007.1 GCA_937867135.1 uncultured candidate division Zixibacteria bacterium | reverse complement strand
CATCTGACGGGCGCACAGGGTCAAGCGGCCGAGTTCCGTCAATCTTGTCGCAATAAATTCCTGCTCATATTTCTCCATTCGTCCGACCACCGCCTCTTCTCGCGTTTGAACCCTGAAACCGAGAGCCTCCAGGACATTAGAGAGAAATTGATATCGTCTTTGGCGCCTGGTCTCATTGGCCGCACCCCCTTCGAAACGGAAATGAATATAATTCTTGTTGATGCTCCGCCCGCAATAAGTATCGACCGTGTTAAAATGATACCCCGCCCTGGTGCTGAAATTCATATATTTGTCCGAGATAATGGCAAAGGAGAGACGGCCGATTCCCTGTGCCTCGGCCGGTCGACCGGCGAGGCTCTCGCCCAAAATCGACATAAATCCGCGGGCCGATACGGCGCGCGGCTTGTCCCACACGATCCGCCGATCGAGCAAACCGACCAGAAACTTTTTCATCGGAAAGGAGATAATATTTTCTATATCCAGTCCTTCCGCCGAATTAGCGTCATCGCCTGTTCCGCCTCCGACATCAAGCACCAGGACGTCATACGGCAAATTACCCTTCAGTTTTAGCGCACTCGGCTGCCCCAGCGAGGCTTTGCTTCCCAGATAAAACATCTCTTCAAATAATTTTTCATGCACGTAGCGGGTAATATCATGGAGCGACCGGCATTGTGATGGATTAAATTCAGGGGAGCTGGTGTCGATCAACCGCAGGGGAACGACCAGTTTGGCGATTTCCTGCAACTTGCGAGAGGCGGGAGAGGTATGCTGCATCGACGGTTTCCGCTGCAGGTTCTCGGGGTCGATGATAATGCCGTCATATATTTTGCGGGAGGTCGCATCCACGGTTATCACGCGCCCGTTGGGGAGACGGTCGGTGGCGCCGTGCAATCCCAAAATTGCCGGGATGCCGAATTCACGGACCAGAATCCCCATATGTCCGACCGGCGAGCCTTCATCGGTGATAATCGCGGCGCAGCGATTCATTATTTGCACGTATTTCGGCGATGAGTGCCGGGCCACCAGAACGCCGCCGTCGGGGAACCTGTCCAGGTCGCCGTCATTAAGCATCTGGCAGACGATACCGGCCCCTATTCCGGAACATGCCGTAGCACCGCCGCTCAGTACCGGCTCGGCGGTTATTTCAATTTGTTTAGGTTGCAGCAATATTTCCGATTGTAACCCGCCCATGGGCCGGCACTGCATTATGAATAATTTCCCCGAAGAATCAAAAACAAATTCGATATCCTG
>CALMKK010000006.1 GCA_937867135.1 uncultured candidate division Zixibacteria bacterium | reverse complement strand
TTGTCAATGTTAAATTGTCCGACAATCTGGGGAAATGGGTGTTGCTCTGTTTCTATCCCGGTGATTTCACCTTTGTCTGACCGACGGAACTGTCGGCGGTCGCCGGCAAATACAGCGAATTAAAAAGACTGGGAGTGGAAGTAATCGCGGTCAGCGTGGACAGCAAATTTGTCCATAAAATCTGGGACGAGGAAGAACTTTCCAAAATGACCAAAGGCGGGATTCCCTTTGCCATGGTTTCGGATACCGGTGGAAGTCTCGGGAAGATTTACGGGGTCTATGATGAAGCCTCAGGAGTCAATATCCGGGGCAGATTTTTAATCGATCCCGATGGCATCATACAGGCAATGGAGGTGATGACGCCGCCGGTGGGACGTAAAATCGCCGAGACGATTCGTCAGGTTCAAGCATTCCAGCAGGTCCGTGCCACCAAGGGAGCGGAGGCCTGTCCGGCCGGTTGGGAGCCGGGCCAGCCGACCCTCAAAGTCGGGCCGGATCTGGTAGGGAAGGTCTGGAAAGTCTGGAAACCTACAGAATAATTTGAGAAGCCGTCGGGAGAGACTCCCGACGGCGCATTAATTTCAAATGAGAATTTCCTGTCTATTGTGCCGCGGGCAAGTCAATTCTGTAATGGGGAAATCTGCAAAAGAGTCGGCTCCGGGCGTGTCGGCGGTGATAAATTTCTGAATCCGCCGTTCAGCCGAATAATGTCCGATGATATTATACAAACCGCGAATTTAATGGTATTCAAGCACTTAAATATAGAGTCGGGCGGCTTTTTGTCGCTTTCAATATTCCTGCAATTGAAATTCTAATCGGGTTAGCCGCAGGCTCGTTCTAATTGTCGCCGGAATTTTTACTCAAAAACAGGACAAATTAAGTAAACTTTAACGGGGTGAAAGTTGTCTTATATATAAAAGAAACGAGTTGGAAAGGATGGGCAAAATGAACTCGCATTCGAAGATTAAGTTAGCGCTGCATCTGATTCTGCCTGCCCTAATCGCGTTCGCAGTGTCGTTTCAGACAGCGTCTGCCGTGACGGTCAAGCAGACCGCCATGACGGTGCAGACCAAAATCGAGCATAATTTCGCCAAGCACGACTTATTGAAAAATAACGATATTCATGCCGTGCTGTACGGGCACATTGTCACTCTGCAGGGCACCGTGGGAACGCTGGCGGAGAAGAATCAGGCCGAGCATGAAGTCTCAAAGGCGGCCAAAGGATATTTGATTCAGAATAATCTTACGGTCCGAAACAGCGATCTGACCGATAGTCAATTAGCGGGCCGGGTGACCAATAGGCTGAATAAATATCTTTTCTACGGCGTATTCGACTGGGTGACACCGTCGGCGGATAACGGCGTGGTAACGCTCCGGGGCTGGGCCCACGAGAGATGGTTAAAAGGGGCCTTTGCCAGGCAGGTCGCCCAGGTGCCGGGAGTGACACAGGTGAACAATCAAATCGAAGTTCTGCCGGTATCGATATTCGATAACGAAATTCGTCATCGGGCCATGCGTTTGATCTATGACAATCCTTTATATGAGATGTATGCTTATGACGCGTTCGAGCCGGTGCATATTATAGTCAACGGCGGCGATGTGACCCTTTACGGCGATGTGGCCTCGACATCGGAAAAGGGGTGGGCGGCCACCCTGATTAAATTCGGCACCAACGCCATGAATATCGACAACCGGTTGAAGGTGCTTTAGGCTGGCTGGTTTCTTTGAGGGCGGCAACTATGTGTAAGGCTCCGGCGGTGTAAAATTGATTTAGTGTTCCAAATTGCGCAAGTATGGGCTTGACATGGGAACGGTCATAAGCGATAATTCGCTTACGGCAGGGACAATGAATTCGTCGGGCCCGATATGCAAATCAGAATTGTTAAATTGGATGCCTCCGGTAAAGAGGATTTTTTCCGACTGCATTGCGATCAAAACAGCGCCGGCGGATGCTTTTGCACCGCCTGGTGGGTGCCGACCTGGGAAGAATGGTCGGACCGAACCCCGGAACAAAATCGCGAGTTGCGGCGGCAGTTATTCAGTAATAATCAATTCGACGGTTATCTGTTATATGACGGAACGGAGCCGATCGGCTGGTGTCAATGTTGCCCGCGCGACGCAATTCCCAAAATAAGACAGACATATAATTTGGTCCCGGATCCCCGGATATGGGTAGTATCCTGCTTTTTCATTCTGGCGCGGTACCGGGAAATCGGACTGGCTCAGCATTTTCTGGACAAAATAATAGAGGATTTGATAAGTCGGGATGTGACGCATGTACAGGGCTTTCCCAAACGGGGGAAGAATTTGCAGGCGGATGATCTCTGGACCGGACCGGAATCGATTTTTGTGAAAGCCGGATTTCGGCTGGAGCAGGATGATGAATGTCATCCGGTGTATGGTTTGCATTTGGGAACAAAGGACGGAATATGATATCGGTACGCGACTGGGACAGTGCCACAGAATATTTCGTGGGGACCTGTTCGCATATCAAAGAATCGGAAGAGATCGATCTTTGCGGACAGGAAAGAATAGCATATTTGAAGAGCAGGAATGAAGCGGGGCTGCAGGTTAAAGTCGGTTTTTTGGAAAATGTCCCGGCGGGATTTATCTATTTAATGCCGATTGAAATTTCGCCCTGGGGGCCGCTGGGAAAGGATTTGATGTTTATTCCGTGTCTGACGGTAATCAGGGAGGTGGGCGGCCGCGGAGTGGGGCGGGCGATGCTGGCAGCGGCCGAGGATGCCGCGCGGTCGGCGGGGAAAAAAGGGATCATCACCATCGGTTATTATCACGACTTCTGGTTTATGCCGGCCGCCTTTTTCGAGCGGGCCGGGTATTCCCCGATTCAAAGAAATAAGGATGAAGCTGTTCTCGGGAAATTATTTTCCGAAATATCGGTGCAACCGGAGTTGTTGCGGCGGAATTTTAATTATGCGCCGTCGCCGGATGCCGTAAAAATAGACATTTTCTGGAATCGGTTCTGCCAGACCAGCAATATCGAGGCCCGCCGAGTACGGGAAGTGGCGGCGGAATTCGGTCCAAAAGTGACGCTTAAGGAATACGACGCCGACCATCGCGATATCCTGCGACAATATCAATTGCCGCGCGGGATTTTTATCGACGGGAACGAGATCGGATGGGGGTATGAGGCGCCTCGTCACGGGATTCGCGCCGCCATTTTGAAAGCCCTGGCGGATAAAAACAGGGAGGGATTGGATTGTCGGCCGATTCGGACAGAAGAGTATGAGGAATGCTTGCGCCTGATGTTGTCGCTGGCCGGGGCATATCTGGAGCGGACGCTGGAGCTGATGCAAATAGATCGGCGCCAGTTCGGCGAGCTTTTTCGAACGGCGGGCAAGGTTTTTGTAATATCCCACCAAAAAATGCAGGCCGGGTTTTATTGGATCGAAGAAAGAGGGAAGGTACTTCATATTCACGCTCTAATATTAAGAGAGGAGTTCCAGGGGCGGGGGCTGGGGACATCCATACTGCGGAAGCTGGAAAAAGAATACCGGAATCGGATGGATAAAATTGAAATTGGAGTGCATACTTCCAATCAGCGAGCTGTGGCCTTATATAAACGCCTGGGATATGAAATTCATAAAAGCCTGGACTACCTCGGTTTTTTAATAATGCGGAAAGATGTTTCGGGGCGAAATGACGATGCCCCGGAATGATCGGGGCGCTCCAGAATGAAATTGATATTTTAATTTTCGCGCGGCCGACGTAATATAATTGACATGCGTGACCTGCCCAAAACCAAAGTAGCCATTCAGTCCTGCTCCAGTTATGACCCGGCCTTTCTTCAAAGAAAAATCTCCCAGGTTTTCGAATTAATCGGGGGACTTGATAAGTATGTGAAGCCGGGGATGAAAGTTCTCCTGAAACCGAATCTTCTCTCGGCCAAAGAGCCGATGCGGGCAATTACCACTCATCCGGAAATTGTCGCGGCGGTGGCGCGGGAAGTTCGCATATTGGGCGCGGATGTCATAGTCGGGGATTCCCCGGGCGGCGCCAAAAGAGGGGTCAGGAGAGTCTGGGAAAACACGGGAATGCTGGCGATGGCGGCACGGGAAAAGATAGAATTGGTAAATTTTGAAGCCGGCGGAGTGGTGAAGTTCTCCATTCACGACCGCCATTATTTCTTGGCCAAGGCGGCCGTGGAAGCCGACTTTATTATCAATCTGCCCAAACTCAAGACTCATGTTCTGACACTTATGACCGGAGCCGTGAAAAATATGTTCGGCCTGATTCCCGGTTTTCGAAAAGGATTATATCACAAGGAAGCGCCCAGGCCGAATGAGTTCGCCCAAATAATTGTCGATATATTGTCTCTTCGCCCGCCGAATTTGACGCTTATGGACGCGATTTTGGCGATGGAAGGAGATGGGCCGTCATCGGGCAATCCCCGCTGGGTCAACCTGATTCTGGCTTCGACCGACCCCGTGGCGATTGATGCGGTGGCGGCATCGATTATCGGGCTGAAACCGGATCGCGTGCCGACAACCCGCATCGCCTCGGAAGCCGGATTGGGTATAGGGTGGCCGGAAGGGGTGGAAGTGGTCGGCGAGAGTCTGAGAGAGGTTCGTATCCACGATTTTAAGTTGACTTCCAATCGCACCTTTGAACTATTACCTTCGGTCATAGGCCGGTTATTGGGTCATTATGTCTGGGTCAGGCCGGCCATTGAAGACGATGTTTGCACGCGCTGCAATATTTGTGTCAATTCCTGCCCGACCGGCGCTTTGCAGGCATTGGACGGAAAACAGCCCTTTTTTAATTATTCCGCCTGCATTAATTGTTGGTGTTGCCATGAACTCTGCCCCTCAAAGGCGGTTTATGTCTACCAATCATGGTTGGCCAGAAAATTCATC
>CALMKK010000005.1 GCA_937867135.1 uncultured candidate division Zixibacteria bacterium | reverse complement strand
ACGGGTTATCACGCACAAGAGCAATATGGAAAAGGTTACGCGCTTTTTCGGCGATTCCCTTCGTTCGGTAGCCGAGACCGATTATCTCTCATTATCGCTGGGAATCGTACTGGGAGTTTTTATCGGTATGATCCCGATTCCCCTTTCGCACGGTCTCGTTTTCAAACTGGGCTTTGCCGGAGGGCCGCTTATTGCGGGGTTGATTCTGGGACGGCTCGGCCGGACCGGGCCGATTATCTGGGAATTGCCGTTCAACGCCAATCTGGTACTAAGGCAGGTGGGGCTGGTTTTTTTCCTGGCCGCGATCGGCACCAAAGCCGGTTACGGTTTCGGCGATACATTCAAAGCCGGCGGCTGGGGATTGATTGCGGCCGGGGCGGCGATTACCACGGTGGTGACACTGTTGACGATTATCATAGGGCATAAATATTTCAAACTGCCGATGGCGGCGACGATGGGGATGATGTCGGGCATTCAAACTCAGCCGGCGATTCTGGCTTATGCCAACCAGCACACCAAGAACGATCTGCCCAATATCTGGTATGCGACGGTTTATCCGGCGTCGATGGTGGCCAAAATCATACTGGCGCAGATAATCGTATCGACCGTCCTGAACTGGTAATCATCATGTCTGAGAATTACTCAGAACATCACGCGGCAGATTGAAATTTTTGAAGACACGCCGGTACATTATCACATATACACCTTGAAACAGCGCGGCGATATAAAAGGGGAGAGTGAATTGATTTATCGTAAGGAGATAGCCGGCTATAGTCGGCCCGACAGATTGAGGGAGTTGCATCGATACGGCGTTCATGCTGGTGGCCAGGCCGCGCCTTTCATCGCGGACCAGGCCGATTGTCAGGGCCTGGCGGGCCCCGATAGTTCCCCTGTTGAAGGCCGACCGCATGAGATATACGATTGAGGCGAGCCAGTAAATAGGCATCAGCGGCAAGGCCACCAAAAGAACCAGTCCGACCAGACGCCCCCATACCACCGATTGGACGATGCCGATATGCTCCGACAGCCTTCCGGTCAAGAGAGACGACAGCCCGGTAATGATAAAAGTTGCGGCCATGACAGGTGCAATTTCGGCCGGTCCGACATGATAGCGCAAGGCAAACCAGTAAGAAATCAACGGGCCGGTCAGGCCGACCGCCACGCCATTGAAGGAATTAAGAAAAAACAGCTTGAAAAGAAGCTTATTTTCACCGCGCCGGATTTTGGTTTCGGCTTCTTTTATTTTTGGCTCTAATGACCGTCCGGCTCCCCGATAATTTTCTTTGGCCCCAAACAAAAGATAAAAATTGGCAATGGTGGCGATTCCTGCAATCGCGAAAATGGGTCGATAGGATGAAGGAGGAATGCTTCCCGCTTGCGGAGCACCATTCACCCAAGGTGCCAAAAGGGAAGGGAGAATTGCCATAAGGGCCCCTACGCCCATACCAAAAAAGCCCAAGGCGCTATTGAGGCTGTAAATTTTGCCACGTTTTTCGGGAGCGATTTCCTCGGCCAGCCAGGCCTGTTCCGCAGGTGAAAACGGCCCGGCGGCCCCGTTGGCACCGCGCCCGAAACCGGATATGATAATGACAATCATGAGGATCAACGGCTGGGCGGTCAGAATGGCAATCAGGCTACAGAGAAGAATGATTCCCTCGTAGACCAGAAGAAAGGGGCGGCGTTGAAGCCGATCGCTGGCGACTCCGACCGCCAGACTGAGAATGGCCCCAAATAAGCCGCCGATACTCAGGGCCAGCCCGATGGTGACGCCGCTCCAATTCAAGGCATGGAGATAAAGGGTCAAATCGACCACCAGCGCCCCCTGTCCCAAGCTTCGCAAGGCTCGGGCCAGAAGCAAACGCCGGGTGGTAGGATGAAGGTCGGAAAAAATCATTCTTTAAATTGCTTGAATTACCGATTTCATGCAACTTATACCATGATTTTCATCCAATCAATGAAATTCTCTGAAGCTTAATAATTCCGAATAATCGGCGAGAAGATTTTTTCTCTTTGGATTTAATCGCCGTCGGAACGAGCGGTGCTTGGGCCGGCCGAGCGGCGGGTTTAAGGAGGATGTCTCATAAGTCGGAAATGATGTGCGTCGATAATCCGCTGGAAATTTGCGATATGATTAAATTGCTGTGCCGCAACAGACCTCGCGACTAAGTTGTTTCGGCGGGTTTGAGAACCCGCCGATCACAGTACTTGTGAGACAGCCTCTAAGAACCAGCCAGGCCCAGCTTTTATGAGTCAGCCTGCGAAAACTAATATGCGGTCAATGGGAGGCAGGAGGAACAGGCGGAGGAACCTGATTCGAGACCGGTTTCAGAGATTTGAGATAGGCAAAAATATCTTTTAGGTCTTCGTCGCTCAATTGCCCGATCCCCTGCCAGGGCATCGGAGGCAGAATGGGTCGTCCGGCCCCCATATGTTTGCCGGTCCGCATGGCATTGATAAAGACCTGCTCGTTCCAGGCTCCGATACCGGTCACGTTGTCGGGCGTCAGGTTGGCCGCGTAGGATAATCCCCAGGGGCCGGCCCAAGCGGTAAAATCGGCGTTGGTCATAGCCACCCATCCGGTCGGAGTAATTACATTGACCGGAATATCGGGAACTTTAACCTGATTCGGATGGCCGGATAACAGGCGAGCCGCATCGGGATAAGGACCCTGGGCATTATAGAGCTTGGGGGTATGGCAGTCATTGCAACCGCCCACTAGGACCAGTTTTTCGCCCCGTTTGGCACGATCGCCTGAGGCGACCGGCGCGCCTTCTTTTGAGACTACGGCGGAAACCGCCAGAAACAGCGCCAGGGCGACAAACAGGGCCCCGACCGTAATTGACGTTAATTTTGACTTTATGTAGACCTCCTTTAATTTGCCTGAATTTAATTTTATATACGACAGAAAATCGGCAATAGTAGAGATATATTATCCATATTAAGTAATTTAAGATATTCCCACAAAAAAGCCCGGCGCTTATCCATTTTAAGGGCCGGGCTTAGAAACCTGTTCGCGAGCGAACCGGTCGTCTTGGAGGGTTATTTAAGCAGAATCATCTTTTTGGTTTCGCGGAAATTATCGGCTTTAAGACGATAGAAATAGATTCCGCTGGCCACCGATGAGCCGCCGCCGTTCCGGCTGTCCCATTGAATGGTGTGATAACCGGCCGGTAGAAAACCATTAATCAGTTCGGCGACTTTCTGTCCGATCGGGTTGAATATTTCAATCGTCACGTTGCCGGCATGCGGCAAGGCGAATGATATGGTCGTAACCGGGTTGAAGGGATTGGGATAGTTCTGGGCCAGACGATATACAGTCGGTAGGAAAGAGACATCTTCCGCTTTATACATAATGTTCGGCGTTGAAAGGGGAATAACCCCGGCGGCAATTTTATCGCCCATATGCATTTTTCTCAAGTTAATAAAGGCGATATAGTAATTGCTGTTGCCGCCCAACAAATACAGCCCGCCAAAATGGGTCACCGCCTGAGTGGCGGTCGCCCCGTCCAGACTGACAATAGCCATCTGGGCCTGCCGTACCGAGACAATATTGAGCAGGTTGGTCAAAAGGGCGTTCCGGGCACAGGCCTGATTGGAGCCATCATAAGGTCCCAAGAATATCTGTACCATATCATCGAAATTGAGCGGTCGGGGCGGATCATCGATATAAGTGCATTTAGCAATCGGGATGGAATGACCGTCGTCTCTCAAATAGAAATGATTGAAGATCAACTGGCCGTAATTATCAAGATCGGTGCGGGTCATTTCGGCCCGGAGTCCATCGCGAATATAACTTATCTGCGTTTTCCACCACCAGATATTTCTGGTTTTTCCCGAGGCGGCGTCAGCCAGTTCAAAATCAACCTGATGTTCCCCGCCTGACAAGGTGAGCGGGACTGAAGCCGCGCCAACCGGGACATATCCGAGGGGCGGTTGGATGTCGACCGAATAATCGCCGAAAGGAACGTTGCTGAAGAGGTAGTAACCGACCGGGTCGGAATAGATGGAACCAAAAATCTCTCCACCCGATTTGACCAGGTCCAATTGGACCCCCTGAAGACCGAATGAACCGCTCCGGACATAGCCGAAAACATTGCCGACCGGACGTTCTTCAACGCCGAGGGTGGCCGAAGCATCCGCTCCGCACCAATTGCGAACCCGCACCCAATCAACCTCAAAACGGCTCTGAGCCGCGGTATTACGGGAATAAGACATGAGCCACGGATAGAGATCGATGGTCGGGCTGTAGGGAGGGCTGATACTTTCAAAAGGATTGGCGTCAATCCGGAACTGGACATCGCCCGGGGCGGTCCGGTGAATACGATAAAGATGCCAATCACTGTCAAAATCCACCGCCGTGGGAATATATCCCGAATTTAACCCGGCGGCTGTGGCCTGAATGCAGTATTTGTGAAGATCGGGCCAGTCCATCATACGGGCGACATTGTTCCAGCCAAAATCGGCCGCTTTATAACCGAGTTCGGCGGCGGCGTTGCCTTCGACGGCACCGGGACTAAGGCCGGCATCGGGATGACGTCCCATGCACTCCATAAGAGTCCCGGTTCCGACGGCTTTGTTTCCGCGTATCTGGACATAACTGGCCGGAATACCGGTCAGGGTCATGATACCGCCGCCGATGGCAACGGTGCTTCCGACCCCGGAATGACTGGCCACCCACTTATGCAAATCGCCGTCAAAATAATCAACAAAGTTGAATACCTGATCGGGATCATTAAGCAGAAGCGGCATAAAGGCATTCTGTTTGGTTATGCCCATGATGTAATTACTGGTTTGTTTGCCGGTGTAGGTGAAATAGTAAATATCGCCGATTCTTGTAACCGCTCCCCGGAAAGCATCATACTGATCCCAATCACCGGGACCGCCCCAATCGAGGATAATCCCCTGTTTGGTGAACGTGGTCCAGTCGGTTGTCGTAACCATCGCTGTTCGCCAGGGACTGCTTTTGGTTGAACTGACCGTATAACCGATATAAAAGACGCCGTTCAGTTCGATCGCCCAAGCATCGGCCACCGTGCCGGCATCAAAGGAGCCGGGAGGGCCGAAAGCAATACAGGGATTGCCGGCGAATTTGGTGTATGGTCCTAGGATGTCATCTGCGATGGCATATCCGATCTGCTCAGTGGTTCCGCCGGCGTCACCCATGTATAAAAGAATCCATTTACCGTCGGAGCGCTCAAAAGCATACGGCTCATCGACCCGGGCCGCCTCCCATGTTTCCGAAACCGTCAGGGCTGTCACGGCGCGGGCGTACGGACCGCCGATATTGGTGGCGGTATCGATACAAATCGAAGGGGTGGGAGGGCCCCAGCCATTGCTCCAGTCGGAGTAAAAAATATGCCAGAGGCCGTCGTGATAGACAATATGAGGTGCATTAGCCAAGGCAATGACCTGACCATGCCAATTCCATGAGGTGGGATCATCGGGTGTATCCGACCAGGCCAGGCCGACCTGGGAACCGCCACGATACATGGCAAAGATAACCCAATAGTGGGCGGTTACCGGATCATAGACCATATTTTCACCGAGCAGGCTTTCGCCATTCCCCGGATCTCCGATTGGTCTTATGGGGTTTCCCGGTATTTTGGTCCAGGGGCCGACCGGTGGAACCTCGACCATAGTCGGGCCGGGCGGGCTGGGATTGCCGTAGTATAAATAGACGGAATTGCCCGCCACCGGTATGAAAGGCATTTTTATCCAAATTTTGGCCGCTTGTGAGCCGGGGTCCCAAAGCTCGATCCAGAACGGAATAAAGGTGAGCCCATCGTCGGCCGTCAGCCGGATATCGCTACCGTCGGGCAGGGCTTTCGAGAAGTCGAATTGATTATCGAGAATTATTTCAACCTGGTAGTCGGCCAAATCATTTCCACACGGGTTCGAGATGGAAATCAGATTGCGATATTGCCAGGGGGACAACCAGGAGACATTGTTGGCCATTGCCGCTGGGATAATACAACCGATTGCCAGGACAACCGCCGTGATACAAAGAACCAAGTTTCTCATTTTCATAAGAACGAATTACCCCCAATCTTGGACTTCAGATAAAGTCGGATCCAATTATTTTTTTTAGGTTTCAATATCAATCGGTCAAAATCAAGGGCATCACCTCCTGAGAAGAACAAAATATTATTAATTCATGGGACCGATAGTGGCTTAAAACATAGACTGTTGCAGGATTCAAGCTAAGCCATCCGCCCCGGTCATTAAGTACAGTCTGATAATGAATGCAGCTCTTGGTCCTTACGAGAGCAAGTTTCTCTTTTCATCTCTTCTCGGAAAATCATCGT
>CALMKK010000004.1 GCA_937867135.1 uncultured candidate division Zixibacteria bacterium | reverse complement strand
TCGATATCTCCGACCCAAATCATAATGACAAAATATCCCAGACTGAAAAAGTCCTGGAGACAATCGGGGCCACTCAAGTCGATTCACTGACGGTGTTTAACAAGATTGATCGAAACTCCGCCGAGCATGCGGCCCGTGAGGAAAAATCCCCGGCCTTTTACATTTCAGCCCTGACCGGGGAGGGCCTGGATAGTCTGCGGGATGAATTGTCCAACCGATTGAAACTTTTCTCGGCACAAATATCTAAAGAATAGCCCGGTTCTGCCGAATTATATTATTGTATAAGAAGGAACTATGGCCAAGACTATTTTAATCGTAGATGACAACCCCAATATGTCGAGCCTTCTGGCGGAGATGCTGGAAGTTTTTCATTATGATGCCATCCGGGCGAACGACGGCCACGACGCCCTCGAAAAAATCAACAAAAACGATATCGCGATGGTCATTACCGATATGAGAATGCCGCGCATGTCGGGGCTGGAACTTCTTCAGAATATCAAAGAGCGCAAACCGAAACTCCCGGTGGTCCTGATCTCCGGCTATTCGGTCGATGAAGTCGGCTCGGATATCGTCAAAAACAAGGCCGATGGTTTTCTCAATAAGCCCTTCATGATGGCCGATATCGAACGCCTTCTGTCCGAACTTCTTTAGGCACCTGTTTCCTCTGTATCTTAATCATTCCCATTATTCATATTGCCGAAACGAATGCCGTTCATTTATTTTCTTTTATGAGCGAAGAATCCGATGATTTTATCGAATTGCCGATCGACGGCATTCTTGATCTTCATACCTTCAGCCCCAAAGATGTTAAGGCGCTCATTCCCGATTATATCGAGGCCTGTCTCGAAAAAGAGATTCTTAATATCCGCATCATTCACGGGAAGGGAACCGGCGTTTTGCGGACTATCGTGCATTCTATCTTGAAAAAGCATCCGGCCGTGCAATCGTTCCGACTTGATCCGGAGCCGGGTTCATCGTGGGGGGCGACGCTGGTGCAATTAAAAACACCCGAACGAAAATAAGGCGGCTTCTCTTTATGGCGCCGCGCCGCCATTCTCCTTGAGAAAATTTCCCAGCATAAGGGGCAACCATTCCGCCGTCTCTATGAAATTCTCATCGGCGTTCAGCAAAGCCGCTTCCGATTGAACAAATGAATCGGGTATCAATTGTTCCCGAGTGCGGTTTATTATTTCGGCAATTTCCCCCTTTCTCATTTCAGGATGAAACTGCAATCCCAATATATTTTTACCGAAGCTGAAAGCCTGATTGTCACAGGCGGCGCTTGACGCCAGATGCACCGCCCCGGGCGGAAGCTCGAAAGTGTCGCTGTGCCAGTGGAAAGAGATAAATGTCGGCGGAATTCCTTTGAAAATCGGCGACGACTTCCCTTTCTCGGTTAGAGTCACCGGAAACCACCCTATTTCCCGATACCTGTTCCTGCTTACCGGGCCGCCGAGCAGGTCGGCAATCAACTGGGCCCCAAGGCAAACTCCCAATACAATTTTCCCCTTTTTAAGGGCCCGTTCTATCAGCCGTTTCTCATCCGCCAATTGCGGATATTTATGCTCTTCATAAATATTCATCGGGCCGCCCATGATAACCAACCAATCAAATGAATCGATCGACGGATAAGGCGTCTGTTCATAAAGAGCCGTACTGGAAATCACAAATTTATTTTCGATTGCCCATGATAGGATGGCCGCCGGCGATTCATACGGAACATGCTGCAAATAGTGCATTCGCATAAATCATTTCCTCATCGGCTTATTTCAGGATAGGTCCCGGGAAGCATCATCGGCAATGGTTCGCCGGGCCGCTCGCAAACAATTTTCAGATATTGATAGACCGAATTATCTTGCACCCCGGCCGGGAGCGACGGCATCTTCCAGGGGAAATTGAACAGTCCCTTATATTTCCATATTTCGATCAGATCAATTTCCTGATCAGGTCCTATCCCGGCTTCGCTCCGAGCCATGTCAATTGCCGCCTCAAGCCCGCCAATAGCGTCAACCAACCCGATTTTTTTTCCCTCAATTCCCGAATAATAATGTCCCTCGGCAATCGCTTTCACCGAGTCAACACTCATCTTTCTGCCGCCGGCCACCTTTCCGACAAAAACGTCATAATACTTCTTAATGAATTCTTCCATTTTGGCACGCTCGTCCGGGGTGAGATTACGTGACGGGACCCGATAACCGATTAAAGGCAATACAATCCCCAGTCCGAGATCGGCATGCTCCCCGCGCTTGACATAATCAGACGTCATTCCGATTTTTTGAGACAATCCTTTATCATAGAGCCATCCCCCGATGACGCCGATAGATCCAGTGACCGTGCTGGGTCCGGCCAGAATCTGATTGCCGTACATTGAAATCCAATATCCACCCGAACCGGCCACCTGCCCCTGGCTCACTATCACCGGCTTCTGCTCCGCGCACTTTTTGACCGCCTCAGCCACAATATCGCTGGCCATGCCATCGCCCCCCGGAGAATCCACCCTGAAAACCACGGCCTTAACATTTTTGTTATTGGATAGGCTCAAAAAAATCTGTTCCAGACGGCGGGCTTTTATCCCGGAATCCATGGCGCATTCACCCAAACCATATACGACCGCCACCTGCGGGCGGGAGCCCCAGCGCTCCGGCGGAAGGGC
>CALMKK010000003.1 GCA_937867135.1 uncultured candidate division Zixibacteria bacterium | reverse complement strand
CCAAAATATCGACGCCGCTGATTCTGGTTTGGGCGGAAAAAGGAATAAATCGAGCCTGGCTGGGAGTAAGGGTCTGTGCCCGCAGGTCATATTTCTCTTTGGCCAACACCACAATCGATCTTCCTTCCGGTGTTTCGTCAGCGAGCGAGGCGAGTTGCGCCGCTTCGGCCAGGTGCTGTCCGAGATACATCGGCGCCGGAATAAATTCTGTTGCCATTCTATTTCCCAGAGTAATGGTGCCGGTTTTATCCAGTAACAAAACATCGATATCGCCGGCCGCTTCGACGGCACGCCCGCTCTTGGCAATCACATTGCGTCTCACCAGGCGATCAATCCCGGCAATCCCTATGGCGCTCAAGAGTCCTCCTATGGTGGTCGGAATTAAACAGACCAGGAGAGCCGTCAACACCGGAACGGTTACAATCTCACTCAAATCCTGCCCGGCCGCCGCGGCGCTGTAATCGGCATAAAATTTGAGAGTGGCCACGGCCAGAAGAAATATAATGGTCAATCCCGCCAGGACTATACTCAGGGCGATTTCATTGGGTGTTTTCTGACGCCGCGCCCCCTCAATAAGAGCAATCATGCGATCGATAAAGGCATTGCCCGGCTCAGATGTCACTCTTACTACAATCCGATCACTGATTACTTTAGTGCCACCGGTGACCGCGCTCCGGTCACCCCCGCTCTCACGAATGACCGGCGCCGATTCACCTGTAATGGCCGACTCATCGACACTGGCGATTCCCTCGACAACCTCCCCATCAGCCGGGATAAAATCGCCTGACCTGCATACAACCAGATCCCCCGCCTTAAGCATACTGGCGGGAAGTACCACTTCCTTGTCATCCGCAATAAGATGAGCCATTATTTGTGTCCGATTTCTTTTCAGGCTTTCCGCTTGGGCCTTACCCCGCCCTTCCGCCACCGCTTCCGCAAAATTCGCGAATAAAACTGTAAACCAAAGCCACAGAGCGAGCTGCAATTCAAAGCCGGAAAAGTTACGACCGAATATTCCTATTAAAAAGGAAATGGTTGTCAATATGGCCCCCACGTATGTAACGAACATCACCGGATTGCGCATTTCAATCGCCGGCTTGAGCTTGCGAAAAGATTCCCGCACCGCTTCCTTCAGGATCGCCTTATCCATCAAGTTTATCTCTTTCTGCGCCATATATTCACCTAAAAGATTGCTCCAGCCCGCATAAGAAAGTGTTCGATAATCGGTCCCAGGCTTAAGGCCGGGAAGAAAGTTAACGCCCCGACAATGAGAATTGTGGCGGCCAAAATAACCGCGAAAGTAATATTATCCGTGGCGAAGGTTCCTGTTGACGGGGGCGAATATTTCTTGGCGGCAAGACTTCCGGCAATCGCTAGACTGGGGATGATAACCACGAATCGTCCAATCAGCATTGATAATCCCAGGGCAATATTATAAAAGTCGGTATTGGCATTGAGGCCGGCAAAAGCACTGCCATTGTTGCCAGCGGCCGATGTAAAGGCGTAGAGAATTTCGCTCAGACCATGAGGACCTTTATTGGCCAGACTTGCCAAAGCCGCCGGCAATACGCAGGCGACGGCGGAGCCGATCATTATGAGAGCATTGGTGCCCAATATGGCCAGTATCGCCATTTGGACCTCTCTGGCTTCGATTTTTTTCCCCAGATATTCCGGAGTCCGTCCCACCA
Source organism: uncultured candidate division Zixibacteria bacterium (assembly GCA_937867135.1). Classification (GTDB taxonomy): domain Bacteria; phylum Zixibacteria; class MSB-5A5; order GN15; family PGXB01; genus UNRQ01. Next base: position 2,548 of record CALMKK010000003.1, on the reverse strand, counting down.
TCAGGCCGGCCAGAAAAACGGTCAGGAGCACAAAAAGCAGCATTCCATACATCCCGGCGCCGACCCCTCCGAAAATAATTTCCCCCAGCATGATATTGAACATTGCTATCCCCCCTGACAGGGGTGACAAGCTGGAATGCATGGCGTCGACCGACCCATTGGAAGCGTCGGTAGTAACAACCGACCACAAAATGCTGTTGGTTACACCGAAACGCATCTCTTTTCCTTCCAAATTTGTTTGAACTCCTAAGGATGGATTGTATGAATATTCACTGTATAAAGACAGGGTCAGTCCTGCCGCAAACATCAAAAGCATCACTACGAAAATTATCGCCGCGTGCTTACGGGCATTGGCCATAATGCCAAATGCAAATACCAGAGCGGCGGAAATCAGGAGAATCGCCAAGGATTCGGCAAAATTGGATAACGCGGTGGGATTTTCAAAGGGATGCGCGCTATTGGCATTAAAAAAGCCTCCGCCATTCGTACCCAATTGCTTGATAGCGACCTGCGATGCCACGGGTCCCAGGGGGATTTCCTGTATGGTTCCTTCAACTCCGACTGCCTTGATAGCCGGGGCAAAGGTCTGAACGACACCCTGCCCGACAAGAATCAAGGCCAAAATTAATGAAAGCGGCAGGAGAATGTAGATCACTGACCGGGTGAGATCCACCCAAAAATTTCCGATAGTTAAGGCAGTTTTTCGAATAATTCCGCGAATCAATGCCAAAATCACCGCCATTCCTGTCGCGGCGCTCAGAAAATTCTGGACGGTCAGACCAAGCATCTGGGTTAGATAGCTGAGAGTTGTTTCACCGGCATATGACTGCCAGTTGGTATTGGTCATAAAACTGACGGCTGTATTGAATGCAAGAGCCGGCGGCACATTTCCCAATTTTTGGGGATTCAAGGGAAGCCACTTTTGAAGAAGCTGCAAAACAATAACGGCCGCAAAACCCAAAATATTGAACCATACCAGGGCCATGGAATATTTTTTCCATCCCATTTCTTCATCAGTATTAATCCCGCACAACCGATTTAAGGCCGATTCCAGCCACCCGACGGCGGGGTGCAGAAATGTCCGTCTGCCGCCAAATATATCGGCCATATATTGCCCCAATGGCGGCGCCAAGAGAACGAGCACAACAATATATATAATTAACTGCGCGAAGTCGTGAACCGACATTATCTTTTCCTACTTGAACTTTTCCGGCTTAAACATGGCATAAACCAGATAAATGAATAGAGCCAATACAATTATTCCGGCACTTATGAATTCCATGATTTGTCCCTGTTCTTCGAGCGGATTGAGGCAAGACTCCTGTCTAATATCATACCCTGATCTGATTACATTTCTGTTTTTATTTCCTCAAATAAACGTCTGGGAAAAAAATGGAGTTAATAAAGAAGGGGGGTTCATATATAAATATTTCATAAAGAGCCGTCGACCGGATAGAACCGTTCCCGTAAACAGTTCGAAATAAAACAGAAATATTAATTGATTAAAATAGAAAAGAGATAATAATGAAAAATAATAGGTGGGGGGTTGTAGTATAATTTATTGAATGGTAACTAATTAAATCAAAGCTCCCCCGATTGGACGAATTTCGCAACTATTTATTATTTGAAAATACTAGTGACACCTTCAACTTCGAGCAAATTGCATTTGAAAATTCAGCTTAAACGCCTTCGCTCAATTCATTATGTTGCGAATTGTTTTTATTTGAGGATGATCAAGAGGCTCCCTTTACCGTCCAGAACTCAGAACTTTTCGCCTGAAATTCGCAATTTGACATTATTTCGTGCCATTTGAATATTGAGCGGGGCTGCCTTATTAACAGCCTGAGATTGTCAATTTGCCTTTCGCCCGTGATATAAAAAGACGGGAAATTAAACTCGGCATCGATGTTGAGAGGCAAGGAGTTACACCTTGGCGAGACGAAATTGATGAGGGCGATCACAATATAATTTGAATATCTTGAGAATAATTGCACTATTTACAGAAAAAACTGTTATATTGATTAGTCAATATTGATTTGAGTTCGACCTTATTCGCAGTTTTGTCCTAATCTACAACTCTTCGCTAAAGCCTAATCTCGAATTGATCGCGCAATGAAGCGCAACATATCATTTGTCTTGAAGTGCCCGACTTATTTAAAACAAGGCTCACTTCGGGATAAGCAAGATTGGAGTGTAGAATGAATATCTACATCGGAAACATGTCGTATAATACGACCGAAGATCAGTTACGCCAAGCCTTCGAGGGTTTTGGTGAAGTTTCAACCGTCAAAATTATTATGGACAGGGACAGCGGAGAACCAAGAGGTTTTGCTTTTGTCGAGATGGCAGCGAATAATGAGGCGGTTGCCGCCATAAGTGGCCTCAATGGTCAGGATCTGAATGGACGCGCGATGAATGTCAACGAAGCGAAACCACGTCCCCAAAGCGGCAACTTCAGCGGTGGTAACGGCAGCCGCAAGCCGTACTGACGGCAATATATTAAGATCCGCGCCGACGCTGGCGCCGGACTGATTTCTGAGGAGACCGG
>CALMKK010000002.1 GCA_937867135.1 uncultured candidate division Zixibacteria bacterium | reverse complement strand
AAATTTTAGCATTCCGCCGCGCCTCGGCAAACATTCCTTTTCCCCAAAACGATTTGGTGAGGAGATATTGGCCGTTGGCGTCGGTTGAATCGCCGGCAAGAATTTTCCGGCAATATAACAAGGAGGAATCAAACTTTCCCTGATTCATGAATAAATCGGCCAGGGCCGTTAATATTGGAATCGAGCGGTTATTTAGACTGACCGCAGTCTGAAGCACAACAGCCGCACTGTCGCTTTTATTCAGGCTCTGGTAGCACATCGCCAGCAAAAGATAGGAATCAAAAGAATAGGGCTGAACCTGCACGGCATCTTTGGCCTCCTGCAATGCCGGTTTCGGCTGTCTTTCGAGAAGGTAATAGAAAGCCATCAGGCGGTGATAATTTTTGGAGAATTTGTCCGGCTCAATCAGGGCGATTATTCGCCGGGATTGATTCAAATCGCCATGTTGCACGGCGGCGAGCGCATCGCGCATAAGGTTCACATTCCTAAAATTTTCATTAATGACATTATTAATGAATTCGGCCCGTTTCATATCGCCCTGTTCTTTATAATACTCCCGCAGGGTTATCCAGGTACTCATGGATTTTTTCATATCGCGTGATGCGAAATTTTCGGTATAGCGAACGGAAGCATCGGCGCTAAGATTGGTCAATAAATAAGGCGCCGTACTGAGAAGGCTGATAAAGACGGCCGGAAGGGCAAGATTTTTTATGATTTTATTCGGGTCAGTGATTCTTGATAAAAAGAAGAGAATAAGAGTAAAGCCGCTTAAGCTGAAAAGGTCCCAATCGCGGGGCATGGTCAACCCGGGGTCAATAGCGAAGAGAAAAGTCAGGCTCCCCATTGTAGCCAATAGAAGAAATTTCCCCAACGGCGTCTTTATAAGAAGACGGAGGGCGCCTCCCGGCAAAATTATCCAAAGCGGCAATAGCGGATAGAGGAGCAGAAGCAGATTGCCAATATCAATTAAGTGCGGGGCGCTTAATAATGCATATGACGGATCGATCGGCTTGCTCCTGAAAAGAGGCAAAAATATATTCTCAAAATAGAGATTGGTCGAATACTGCCGAATGAAGAAAAACAGGCATCCCAGAAAGATAGCGCCGCCGGCCGTTATCAGCAGCCATTTATTTCGTTGATAAATCTTGGCGCCCCGCCCCCGGCTAAAGAGCAGAAATATCAAGGCCGGAAGGAATATTGCCATCAAGAGATGGATGATAAGCCCGAACAATAGAAAGATGGCCGCCGGTAATAAACCCGATGCCCCGTTCAGATATCGTAGCGAGAAATAGACAAAGCCCGGGACCGCTACCCAGAGAAAAGAATAATTTTCCACATATCCGAAAAACAATAAGAGGCCGCCCGAAAAAAGAAGTGTGGTCAAAACCAACAATCTGTGAAATTTGTCCGAGGCGATTTGATCTGTGATCAGAAAGAAAAACCAGATAGCCGCCATCCCCGAAAGATTGGAAACCACTCTAAAAGCCATTAGGGCGGAGTGCAGGTTTTTTTCGCCAAAAAGTGACTGCACGGCAAGAAGAATATAGGTAATGCCCTTTTCGCTCCATTTGAAAAAGGTCCCCGTACCGGAGGCAATATTACTCAAGTACTGGTAGCCGTCGCCGAGAAAATGGGTCGGCATCGGGAAAAGAATGAAAAATACTCCGCAAAGAACGACAAATCCGAAGCGATTCAAATATCTTTGCGGGGATTCAAAAAAAAGGCGGGAAAACCATGAGATGAATTTATCACTCCAGGCGACAGAAAAGGGGAGCAATGGAAAAGACAAAGCGAATATTCCTAGCAAGATATAGCCAATCGTAACGGCCGGGGGGAGAAATATCAGATGATTGAATCCCCAGAGACGACTCTCTTTGAAAGTAAAAGGCACAAGATGCAAGAGAAATATAAAGCTCAGCATTATCAAATAACGACGGAATAAATAATTATTCCTTTTTACTTTCATTTGACTATAATCCTTTTTCAAGCGATTTAAGTCCGCGAAGTAATTCTTCATTGTGGCTAATAAAGAGCGAGTCGGAGGAACCCAGGCGGACAAAATTGGCATAGGCGTTTTGGGCCCCGGTGCGGTTGCGCGCGCCAATTTGAGAGCGGGCAAGAAAATAAAAATATATGCAATTGTTCGAATCAAGAGTGATCATTTTTTCACCATAATAAGCCGCGGAATCATAGCGCCGAAGACTGTAAAATATCTGGGATAAAGCAAAAATCACTTCCGGGCTGCTATTATTGAGAGCATATCCCATCCGCAAATCGTTCAGGGCCTTTTCCATATGCCCCAAACCGCGAAATACGGTGGCCCGCGCGAAATAGTATTGGGCATTATATTGCTGCAATAGGATAGCTTTATTGATTTCATCCAATGCCATGTCATAATACCCCTGGATATAATAAATAGCACTGACCAAATCATGATAAGCCGCCGAGAATTTATCGGGCCGTATTCGCCGCGTCAATTGCAGAGCCAATGAATTCTGTCCTTTGCCGATGGCATCATTGGCCCTCTCGATTAAAGCCCGATCCGGATAATCTTTCAAAAGTTGCGAATTGACTGAATCGGCCCGAACGGAATCCCCTTTGCGGACGTAGTAGTCGTGAACAACAACACCCGAAGAAAAGGATTTGGCCTTATCAAGTTTTATAAATGATTCTGTATATGCAAGCGACGATGGCTCGCCAATATTGATTATAAGATAAGGCAGAACAGCGGCAAATAGATAAATCAAAATGGCCGGCAAAAACCGTGCAAGGGGGGGCTTTTGGTTAAGACTTGTATTATTGAGCAGTAGTATTGTGAGGCCGATAGCGCAGAGAGAAAACAGGTCCCAGTCGCGCGCCATTCCCAGTGTCGGATCAATAAAAGTGACAAAGAGAATTGATCCGACCGCGAGTAATAATAGATAGAGGGTCTCTTTCCGCCTCAGGGCCATTTTCCATTTTCCCAAAGATAAATATATTAGTAAAGGCAATAGCGGCGATAATAGAAAGAATAAATTTATCAAATCAAAAAAATGCGAAAGGCTTAAAATTGCATAATTACCGTCAATTGGTTTGCCATTTAATAGCGGCAGGAACATATTTTCAAAATAGAGATCGTTTGTATATTTATGTGCGAACAGGACGAAACCAAAAATGATGCCGATAGCGATCAGGCACCAGAACGACATACGATAATGCTTATATAGTGTTCGTATTTTTCCGCCAGAGAGCAGCAAATAGATGAACGACGGGAAAAAGACCGCCATTTGCAGATGTATGAAAAGACCGAAACAAATAGAAAGCGCTGTCAATATCAGACCGGTTCCGGACTTGAGATAACGCAAAGAGAAATATATATATGCCATCATTAATGGCCATAGCAAAGGATAGTTCTCAATATATCCGAAGAAAAGAAGCAGGGATCCTGAGAAAAGAGAGCAGAAAAAAATGAGGATTCGTGACATTTTGCTTTCCCCGACCAATTCAGCAATCAGGAAATAGAACCATATGGTTGCCAGACCGGAAATAATCGAGACAATTCGAAAAGCGGTGATGCCAGTGGTTGGATTTTTCCCCCCGAGCAGAAATTGGATACCCTGCAAAATTAAAGTAATTCCCTGCTCACTCCATTTGACAAATGTCCCACTTCCAGATCCGAGGTTGGTGAGTAAAGCGTAACCATCGCCAAGAAAGTGGGCCCGCATGGGAAAGAGAGCGAAGGCCAATCCGGACATGGCAAGAAAAGTCATGCGGTAATAATAGCGGCGTGGCGATTCATAGAATGCCGCTGAAAACCACCCCGATAATTTTTCTCCCAAGGATTGCGAAAAACTGAAAGATGATATTGCCACGGCGCTGACGCCTAAAATTATATAAACAATGACAAATGACCCTGGTAAGAAGATAAGATGATTGAACCCCCACATCCGCGCTTCTTTGAATGCAAGCGGGAGAAGGTGAAGCAAAAATAATAAAACCAGGGCTATATAAATTGTCCGGATGTGCCGATTTTCCTGCGGTTTTGTCAAACTATATATTTCCTATTTTACCTGACCGGTCGTAATCTATTGACTTGACGGCGCAATTTCAATAAGATTGTCTCATGAATGTCCTGAAAGAGTTCATAAAAATCGTTTTATTGGAATTCCCGGAAGATCGGCTGACCTATCAGAAGGGGATAGCCACCTTTCATCCCGAATCGGGGCCTGAAGCCGCCCATCTATTCGCCCTGG
>CALMKK010000001.1 GCA_937867135.1 uncultured candidate division Zixibacteria bacterium | reverse complement strand
GGCCGATCTTGAAAAAAATACCAAGCAAACGGCTGAATTTCGTTTTGGCGGCGAATATGACATGAAAAACAATTTCAAGCTAAGAGCCGGGCTGAACGACGGCATCTTAACCGCCGGAATGGGTTACAAATTTCTAATGAAAAGTTTCGCCCTGCAGTTTGATTACGCTTTTTTGGCCGATCGAGTGGATGAAGGAAGCGATCATTTATTCGGTTTCAGCCTGATATTTTAGTGAGGTATATAGGTGAAATCAAAAATAGTCTTATGTATAATTGCTTTAGTGCTTCTGTCTGTACCATCGGCCTTTGCCTTGGGCGGACTGAAATTGATGACCGTCGAGCCGGGGGCCAGACCGTCAGGCATGGGAGGAGCCTTCACGGCCGTGACGGCCGACCCGTATTCGCCGGCCTACAACCCGGCCGCCAGCTATGGTGTCGGGCCGTTGCGAGGGGCGATCGGCCACAACGCCTATTGGGAAAATATCAGGCTGGAGACGGGATATCTTTCATTTGAGAAGGACCAGATTTATTATTCCGTGGGGACACAATTTGCCGTGGTGGGCGATATTCAAGGACGAGGCAATACTCCCACCAGCGACTTTTATCCGTTTGACCTTCATGATTTCTCCCTTAAGGCAGGGGCGGCTTTCAATGTCGACAGCAATATTATAATCGGGGTTATGGCGGGATGGTTTTTCGAAAAAATCGAATCTTACCGTGGTTCGGCGCTGAATGCCGATTTGGGAATTCTGGTTCTTGCTTCCCCGAAGTTGAATCTCGGTGCGTCGGCTTTGAATCTCGGCGCCAAAATGAAATTACGGGAAGAGGAATATTCACTTCCGACCACATATCGCGTCGGAGCATCATATCGCCTGACCCATTTGCTTTCGGCCGCCGATGTAGTCATACAGGACAATGATTTTCATGTGCACCTGGGCGGCGAGTATGAAATAAAAGGGAATTTTTTGATGCGGGCCGGATACCGTTTCGGTTATGATTCCAAAAATTTCTCGGCGGGCGTCGGTTTTGTCCAAAGAAATTTCCGAGTTGACTATGCCTTTATGCCTTACACAAATAACCTGGGCGATTCCCATTTAATCAATTTAACCTTCCAATTGTAATTTTAGGAGACTGATAGAGATATGGCAAAATATAAGATATCGTGGATGCCGGGTGACGGTATCGGAATTGACGTAATGGAGGCGGCTCGAATTGTCCTTGATAAATTCAAATTCGACGCGGAGTACGTGCCCACCGATATCGGGTGGGAATTCTGGTGCAAAGAAGGCGACCCTCTTCCGGTCCGGAGCATTCAAATCCTGAAAAATACCGATTGTAGCCTGTTTGGAGCCATTACTTCCAAGCCGAAAGAAGAGGCCGAGGCGGAGCTCTCGCCGGCGTTAAAGGGAAAAGGGTTGGTTTATGCTTCACCCATTGTCCGTTTACGTCAGGAATTCAATCTGCGAACCAATCTCCGGCCCTGCAAAGCTTATCCGGGAAACCCGCTTAACTATAAAGAGGGGATAGATATTGTCGTTTTCAGGGAGAATACCGAAGATCTTTACTCAGGCGTTGAATTTTTCCCGCTTCCGGACGAAGTCCGCGACACGATAAAGAAGCACAATGCCAAAATGAAAAAATTCGATAAGCATCCTGGAAACGAAGTTGCCGTGTCGCTCAGAATAAATACCAAAACCGGTTGCCGGAATATTATAACAGATGCCTTTGAATACGCCCAAAAGACCGGCCGCAAATCCGTAACCATCGTAGAAAAACCGAATGTCATTCGCGAAACGTCCGGATTGATGGTTCGCACCGCCCGCGAAGTGGCCAAGAAGTATCCGAATATTCCCCTCTATGAAGCCAATATCGATGCCATGTGCATGTGGCTGTTAAAAAATCCGCTTGATTATTCGGTTTTGGTGACTTCTAATATGTTTGGCGACATTATCTCCGATTTGTGTGCGCAGCTGGTGGGCGGATTGGGATTTGCATCATCGGGCAACATCGGAGATAACTATGCCGTCTTTGAGCCGACCCATGGTTCGGCCCCCAAGTACGCCGGAAAACATAAGGTCAATCCGATGGCGATGCTTCTGACGGTTGTTCTGATGCTGGAATGGCTGGGGGAGAAGGACAAGGCGGTCGTTCTCGAAAACGCCATTGCCTCGGTCATAAAAGAGGGAAAAGTTCGGACCTATGATATGGGGGGTAATTCCAGCACTCTCGATATAGCCAATTCCGTGGCGGCCAAATTGTGAAGAGTGCGAATAAATAAAAAAAGAGGAGTTCTTTGAACTCCTCTTTTTTTCAGAGTATAATCATCAGAATTGTACTATTAAATCAAAATATAAATTTTAAAACCAATCCAAATTCTCCAATTCGGGGATGGCGTCTTTCATTTGGGATTGTACTTCCTTGAGGGCGTCGGCTTCCTTTTCCAATTTTTTCGCACGAGCCTCTAATTTCGAGGCTTTGGCCTCAATTTTGGCCGATTCGACATTAATTTCACGCTCCAAATCATCCGTATCATATCCCGGCAAAATTAACTTGAAAACACTGCCGACCGCTTTGACTCCGAGAGCCGCCCCCTGGGCGCCGATTTTAGCCCCTTCAAGGCCGACATCCTTGGCCATATCCAAAAGCTCCATCGTCCTGTCATAATATTCCGCTATCAATTTCTGCTGTTCATCATTGGTTTGAATGCGGTGGTCATTCAGAAATAATTCATATTCAGGAGTAATTTTTATCGATTCGCGGCGCCCGTGGGAAGGGGTGAGAATAATTGTATTGTCCCGCAAATTAATGGAGTAATCGGCATCAGATACGACTTTAACTTCCTTGGAGGGATATCTTTCCTGCGTGCTTTCCCCGGCATAGGTCGAAGAAATCATTACCAGAATACCAATGAGCAATATTAAATTTTTCATTTTCTGTCCTTTTCGGAGATTTGACATTCTATTCCGAGATACGAAAAGGAGCCGTCCTCGGTTTCATTTTATTGATTTTATTGAGATGACGGAGATGATTTAGTTTTTCAGGAGGCGATTAAATTCCTCTTCGGAAATTATTTTTACGCCCAGTCCCTTGGCCTTTTCCAATTTACTTCCGGCATCGGTACCGGCCAAAAGGTAATCAGTCTTAGATGAAATTGACCCGGAGACTTTGGCTCCAGCCGTTTCGATTATTGCTTTAAAGGTATCCCGAGGCGCCGATAATGTTCCGGTAATGACAAATACTTTTCCGGATATGGCGGACTTTTGCCTTTTAATTTGATATGGGGGGAACTCCACTCCCGCGGTCTCCATCTTGGAAATCATTTTGCGATTTCCGGGATTGGCGAAATAATCAATTACCGACTGAGCAATTACAGGGCCGATACCCTCAATCGTCATAAGTTCATCCAACGAAGAATTGTACAATTTATCAAAAGTGCCGTATGATTCCGCCAGAATTCGAGCCGCCGTCTCGCCGACGCCGAATATCCCCAGTGCCACAATTATATTGGGAAGGGGTCGTTTTTTTGATGATTCTAAAGCATTCAGAAGATTTTGGGCCCGTTTGTCACCCATCAGTTCCAGGGGGAGAAGCGCATCCTTGGTCAATGAATAAAGATCGGATGGATCTTTCACCAAATTGCTTTCAACCAACTGCGCCGCCAGTTTTCCCCCCAGACCTTCAATATCCATCGCCTCCTTGGAAGCGAAATGAAAAAGCCTCTCTATAACTTGTGCCGGACAGGCTGAATTCAGACAGCGGTGTGCCGCTTCTCCCTCGGGACGAATGGTCCTTGTGCCGCATGACGGACAGACCTGCGGCATTGCGACTCTTACTTCCTCGCCGGTGCGCTTTTCCTTCAAGACTTCCACCACTTCCGGTATGACGTCGCCGGCCCGTCGAATAATGACAAAATCGCCGATCATTAAATCAAGGGCGGTCATCTCGTCTTCGTTATGGAGAGAAGCATTGGATACCGTTACGCCCGATACCCGCACCGGTTTCAATTTAGCTACCGGTGTTATGACTCCGGTACGCCCGACCGAAAATATGATCTCCTCTACTTTCGTTTCCGCTTCCTCGGCGGCGAATTTCCAGGCTATCGCCCAGCGGGGAGCGCGGGAAATCTCACCGAGGCGCACTTGCTCCTTGAACTCATTTACTTTGACCACCATTCCATCGATTTCATAATCAAGGCGCGGGCGAATCTCCGCCAGTTTTTCAAATCGGTTTTTTACCGCTTCGGTTCCGGCGACCAACTCCACGAATTCATTGACCAGAAACCCCTCTGCTTTCAGAAATTGCATCGCTTTAAATTGCGTTTCCAGGGCCGGCAAATCAACGGACGATATTCCATAGGCATAAAATATCAATGGTCGCGAGGCGGTCACTCTCGGATCCAACTGACGCAAGGAGCCGGCGGCGGCGTTACGGGGATTGGCAAAAGGAGAAAAATTCTGTTCCAGCATTTTTCTATTCAGTCTTTCAAAAGACGATTTGCGGATGATTACTTCCCCTCTTATTTCCAGAAGCGGATATTTATGAGCGGTCTCATCGGAGAGTTTTATGGGAATGGCTCTTATCGTTTTTAAATTCTGAGTCACATCTTCGCCTTTGGTCCCGTCGCCTCTGGTAGAACCGGTTGTGAATAACCCATTTTCATAAATCAGTTCCACCGCCAGACCGTCAAGCTTCGGTTCGACCGTGTACGCGATATCCGATACTACCCCCAATCCTTCTTTAACCCGCCGATCAAAATCAATGAATTCCTCCGGTGAAATAACTTTCTGAAGCGACAACATCCGCATCCGATGTGTTATCGATTTGAAGGCACGCGACGGTTCCGCTCCGACCCGCTGCGACGGAGAATCAGGGACGATTATTCCCGGATACTCTTCCTCGATCTTCAACAGACGGTCGAATAATTGGTCATATTCGGCGTCCGTAATCTCCGGCCGGTCGAGGACATAATACATATGGTCATGATGCTTTATCTCTTCGATAAGGCTGATATATTGTTCTTTTACTTTGGCCGGAATTGACATGGGGGTAATTAAGAAGGTGAGAGTAATTCTGTCAATTGCTAAATGAATTGCGCCTCTTTGAGGCCGGTTGGAGCCGGATAAATCTCTCTGGCGACGGCCGCCGGATGGCCGTCTTCCCAATTTATATCCGCCTTTACCGTAAGATACCGGTAATTCCGAATGGTTTCCCGATACTTCGCATAATTATCCGGAAAGAGGATTACTTCAAAAGTATCATCCAGAGAATCAAAAGTCAGAAAAACCATGGCTTTGCCGTTTCGGGTCTTGATCCGCTTTCGATCGGCCAGCCATCCGGTTATGGTTATGGAGGAGCCGCCCGCCTCTTTCAGCATTGTCACCATACTTGAATTTTGATATGATTCAAATAAGGAAAGGGGATGAAAAGATGCCGGTATTTCAAGAATTTCGGTTTCGGCTCGGAAGATTTCATAGCGGCCGGTCGGTGTCAGGGGCATTTCTCCTATTTTAGGGTTGATTGCCAAATGACCGAAGAGGCCGGTATCTTGTTGCGAAATTCTCTTACCCCAAAGGCGATATTGCCAGAGTAGTTTGGGGCGTGATTTTTCCTGTGAATCAAAAAAACCAATTTTTATAAGATTTTCGATTTCCGGCTTTGAAATCGATATTCGGGCGAGAAAATCATAGAATGAGACAAAGGGTCGCTCTCGTTCAATTTGAGCGACAACATCTCCAGAAATCTCCTTGATCCTGGCAATCCCGAGATAAATCGTTCCATTCCGCGCCATATCGGAATTATGGGAGATATTAATTCGGGGTGCAGAAATTTCAATCCCCAAGCGACGGGCCTCGGCCGCATAGACAGCCGAGGGGTAATATCCTCCGCCGTTCCTAAGAACCGCGGTCATGAAAACTACCGGGAAATGGGTCTTGAAATAGGCCGATTGATACGCCAGATAACCATAAGTGGCCGCATGGGCCTTGCAAAATCCGAATGAGGCAAATTGTCCCAATTGATTGAATATCCCGGCCGCCGTCTGCAGGTTAACCTCATTGTTGCGAGCGCCGTCAAGGAAGCGGTTTTTCAATTTCTCGACCCGATTATCCTTTCGTTTCTTGGTTATGGCCCGGCGAAGAAGGTCGGAGGCGGCAAGATTGAATCCCGCGATCTGTTGGGCGGCCAGGATGACCTGCTCCTGATAGATAAAAACCCCATTGGTTTCTTTTAAAACCGTCTCCAGCCGGGGATCGGGGTAGACGGTCTTTTCCCTTTTATGAAACCGATCCAGAAAAACCTTCTTCATTCCCGATTCCGAGGCCCCCGGCCTGATTAACGCCAGCGCCAGAGTGATATCTTTAAGGCAGGCTGGCCCCAAATCCCTCAAGAGAGCCCGCAGGCCGGGAGATTCAATCTGAAAAACGCCGATAGTTTTGCCCGCCCGCAAAATCTCATATGTTTTGGGATCATTTGGGGGAATGGAAAAATCCGGACCTTTTTCCTCATTCACGGCCTTATAGCAGTCGGCGATTACCGCCAGCCCGCGCTGTCCGAGGATATCGATTTTAACCAATCCAATCTTTTCCGCCTGATACATATCACATTGTGTTACAACCAGCCCCTTGGTCGCCCGCTCCAGAGGGATATAATCGGTCAGCGGTTCCGGCGTTATAACTATTCCCCCGGAGTGAATCCCAAGATGGCGGGGGAGACCGGATATCGACCGAGCCGCGACAATTACAGGCTCGAGTCTTTTCCATTCCAGACGAAATTTAGAGGCTTTGGGCATGGGAATCTTCTGCTTGTCTAATTCATCCAATGATTCATTCGGAAGATGTTTGATAAAACGCTCCATTTCCTCCGGGTCGAATCCCAGCGCTTTGGCGGTTTCTCGAATCGCCAGACGACTTTGAAAACGGGTATAGGTAGCCATCATCGCCACATGATCATCGCCATAACGCTTATAAATAAAATCGAGAACTTCATCCCGTCGCCGCCAATCGACATCAATATCGATATCGGGACAATCGGAGCGGGCCTCATTAAGAAACCGCTCAAAACACAAATCCTCCTGAATCGGATCCACTTCGGTTATGCCGAGGCTGTATGAAACCAGCGAACCGGCCGCCGATCCCCGCCCCACACAGGCGATATCATTCTGACGGCAGAAATCTATTATTTCCCCGACAATTAAAAAATAATCAACAAAGCCGGTTCGCTGTATTACGGAAAGCTCATATTCGAGGCGGGAGAGATATCTTCCGTTTGGATTGGGAAACCTTCCCTGGAGGCCGATGAGGGCGTCATTTTTTAATTTATGAAAATGATCCCCCTCAATCGGTGAATCCGGAAGAATATTTTTCTTTTCCGGGAATATCAGGCGGCATTTTTCCGCAATTTCGGCATTGCCATATATCGCTTCGGGGAAAGGAGCGAAAAAGCCCCCATACCACTCCGGCTCCCGCAAATATTCCTCGCTTCCGGCCGTCTCGGATGTCGGGATATTATTCAATAAGTGCCCGCCGTTGATGGCACGCAGGAGACGATGCGTGGCATAATCCTCCTTTCTCAGAAACGATACTGATGGCAAGGCCGCGAGCCGAAATCCCCGATTTTTGGCCAGCCGATATGTTTTTGATGGATCGCAATAGTCAACTATCAGATAGAAGGAATCGCCATAAATACCTTTCAGATCCTCGATCGTATCGGAAACCGGGGCCAGGCAGACAAGACCCTGACGATATTTTTTCAACAATTCCATGGAGGGCGTGCCGTGAAGATGATAGTGAGTAATAATCCGCGAGAGGTTTTTGAAACCGTCGTAATCTTCGCATAAAAAGATAAATTCGCCCGATTCGCATGTAATCCCGGCGCCGATTATGGGCCGTATTCCCGATTCCCGGGCGCGATCGTAAAAATCATAACAGCCATAAAGGTTATTGCGGTCGGCCAGAATCGCCCGTTCATAACCGATTTGGGTCGTGGCTCTGACAATTTCTTCCGGCGGAGTCGTTCCGTACAGGAGTGAAAAGCTACTGCGAAAGACCGGGAGTACGAAGGACATATCCGGTGTCCCCTTTTTTGTACCGCTCGGAAAGAGATAAGGTCCGCCCCGTCATCAGGGCAAAAAAACCGGCGCGGCCACGGGTTGCGTCAAGGCTTTTCAAAAGGCGCCGCGATTTTTCAGCCTTATCATTCAAAAATGATTCGGCCTCGGCATAATTCTTAAGGTTCGCCAGCCCGATTCCGACCAGGCGGATCCCCCGGCGGCGCGTAAACATCGCGGTAAACATTTTTTCAACGATAGGGAAGATGATGGTCTCATCGTTCGACGGCGGAGTTATTCGGCCGATTCCTTCCACCGTCTCAAAATCGGCATAGCGGAATTTTACCCTGACTGTGGCCGCCTTTTTATTTATGGAGCGCAATTTGGCCGCGCCCCTCTCCAGAAGGTAATAGAAATGAGATAGAAGCATCTGCCGATCCGTGATATCGTCGGCGAAGCCGGTTTCGCGGCTTACCGAACGAACCACTTTATAATCACGAACCCGCGGGCCGTCCTCACCCCGGCTATAGGCCGCCATTTTGAGACCGTTGATGCCAAATATGGTTTCGAGGTATTTTCCCGGAACGGCCGCCAGCTGACCGGCGGTATCGATACCCATTTCATGCAAAACATGTTCCGTCCTGTGCCCCACGCCCGGGATGTTGCGAATGGCCAGGTTGCTGAAGAAAGAATCAATATTTTCATTATTGATTATGGTTAATCCCCCCGGCTTTTTAAATTCCGAGGCGATTTTGGCCGCCACCCGGCTGGGGCCGATGCCGATTGATGTGGAGAGCGAAAGAGTTTTCCGGATTTCATTCTGCAATCCTATAGCCAATTCGCGCGAGGTCCCAAAAGTCCGTATTGAACCGGTAATATCAAGACAGGCCTCATCCTGCGAAATCCGCTCCAGTTCAGGTGTCTGGCGGCAGAGGATCCCATAGAAGCGATCCGAAAAATATTGATAACGGTTGTAATCACCCCTGAGGAAAATGCCGTCGGGAACCAGTCGGGCGGCCTCATGCAGAGTCGTACCGGTTCTCACCCCCAACGCCCGGGCCTCGTAACTGGGACAGGCCACCACCCCCCGCTCCCCCTTATGTCCGCCGACCATAACCGGCCGTCCCATCAGAGAGGGATTTATTGATTGCTCCACCGACGCAAAAAAGGCGTCGACATCTATATATAAAAAAATACCCATTTCTTCTCCA